>JAZFWG010000369.1:0-8332 GCA_036448135.1 Alphaproteobacteria bacterium | reverse complement strand
AAGGCATCGAGGATTTGCATCTGGTTCAGATCGATGTGCTTGGCGGCGAGGCCCGCCGCGAAGCTTTCCTGGCCAAGAACCCGCTGGGTCAGGTGCCGGTTCTGGAATTGGAGGATGGCACCTGCATCAGCGAAACCACTGCGATTTCGCGCTATTTCGAGGAGTTGAAGCCCGAGCCTCGCTTGTTCGGTTCAACCGCCGGGAACAAGGCGAAGGTCGAGATGTGGCAGAGCCGTATCGAGGCCGATCTGATGGGGGCCATGCTCACCTATTATCACCACGCTACTCCTGGCTTCGGCGACATGGAGCCCTATCAGAACAAGGAGTGGGGCGAGAAAAGCCGGGACCGCGCCATGGCGACCATGCGCCTTCTCGATGCGGAACTCGACGGCGAGTCATTCATCGCCGGCGATGCGTTCTCGATCGCGGATATCACTGCGCTCTGCGCCATCGACTTTGCCAAGGCCTGTGGCACCGACGTGCCGACCGATCTGGTTCATCTCAGGGCTTGGCATGACCGCGTATCCCGGCGCGCGAGCGCGTCCGCCTGAAATGTTTTCCTGAAACCCATCGCCAATCGGGAGATCAGTTATGAACATCAATGCCGATTATGCCAAACCGGCCTCGGTTGCGAGCGAGAGGCTCGCCTGGGTGCCTTCACCCTTGCCGGGCGTAGACAGGCGCATGTTGGAGCGCGACGGCGAAGAGGTCTCGCGGGTCACAACCGTGGTGCGTTTCGCGCCGCAAAGCCATTTTCCCGCCCACACCCACGTTGGCGGCGAGGAATTTCTGGTGCTGGATGGAACCTTTTCCGACCAAGATGGCGACTTTCCCGCCGGCGCCTATGTGCGCAATCCGGTCGGCTCACGCCACGCCCCCCATTCCGACGATGGCACCACCATCCTGGTCAAGCTGTTCTGGATGCATCCGCAAGATCAGGACTATGTCCATGTCGATACCACCCGTGAAGAGCTGTGGCGAACCACCGGTTTCCCCGGCGTGGAAATCATGGAACTCCACGACTTCGATGACACCTCGGAAGCCCTGTATCGGCTTGCCCCTGGCTCGCGGCTCGCGGCCCGCACCCTGCCCGGCGGCGAGGAATTCTTCGTTCTTGAGGGGACCTGCGATGACGAAAATGGCAGCTACGGCAAGGGTGATTGGGTCCGCACCCCGATTGGCAAGGCGCCCATGCTCCGGACCGGGACCGGTTGCCGCATCTTCGTCAAACGCGGCCATCTCCTCAAACCGCCGCCTGGGCCCGGGGTGGCCTAAGTCTGTTGATCCCCCGGCCACAGGGCCATGGCCAGGGTCGCCCACACCCCGGCGAGCAGAAAGCAGGGCCGGAAACACTGTCATAGTGGCCCCATGGCAAAAGAAATGGCATGCCGGGTTGAGGCACCCTGGTCGATCAGGAAAACCAAGCCCTTGTATCGGCGTTGTTGACCGCGCCGCTCCGGCAGTCGATGCTAGCGCCTTCATGGCGGCAAGGGATGGGAGACATATATGGATTATGACCTGACGAATACACCGCTTCGGACCTTTCTCGACCATCGCCAAGGGTTCGGCGACGGCAATGATTCGCCCCGGGCCTATTTGGAGGATTGCATCTCCCGCATCGTGGACTTGGACGGCGGGGTCAAGGCCTTCGTCGCCTTGAACCTTTCCGGTGCGCGCGAGGCCGCCGACGCCGCAACCGGGCGATACCGGGCGGGGGCACCGATTTCGGCGGTGGACGGCATGCCCATCGGCATCAAGGATATCATCGAGACCCGCGACATGCCGACCCAGATGGGCTCGCCGATCTATGACGGCTGGCATTCGCACCGCGACGCCGCCTCTGTCCGGGCGCTGCGCGAGGCCGGCGCCGTCATCATCGGCAAGACCGTGACCACCGAATTCGCCACCACCACGCCCGGGCCGACCCACAACCCCTTCGATCTCGCGCGCACGCCGGGCGGCTCGTCGAGCGGCTCGGCCGCCGCGGTCGGCGTCGGCATGATCCCCGCCGCCCTCGGCACCCAGGTGGTGGGCTCGATCCTGCGACCCGCGAGCTATTGCGGCTGCTTCGGCTTCAAGCCCACGGTCGGCGCCATCAACCGCGGCGGCAGCCACGACGCGCTGTCGCAAAGCTGCCACGGCGTCATCGCCGCCAGCCTGGCCGACAACTGGGCGGTGATGCGCGCGATTGTCGTGCGCGTCGGCGGCGATCCCGGCTATCCCGGCCTGATGGGCGAAGACGCCCTGGCCACCGCGGCGCGTCCCAAGAAATTGATCCGCCTCGACACCGACGGCTGGACCGACGCGGAAGATGTAGCCAGGGACCAGTTCGAGGACACGCTCAAACGCCTTGCAGCCGCCGGGGTCGAGATCATCACGCGGCGCGATGACGCCGCGGTGGAGGCACTGGAAGCTGCTCTATTGGAGGCAACGCCGGTGACCCGGGCCGTCAATGCCTGGGAATCGCGCTGGCCGCTCAATGACTATCGCGACCGGGAGGTGGACCAATTGAGCTCCCACATGCATGAGAGGCTCGATCAAGCCGAGGCCATGACCCTGGATGACTACCGAGGAGCCCTTGGCACGCGCGAAGAGGCGCGGAACAAGTGGCGCGCCCTTCAAGGCACCGCCGACGGCTTCGTGACGCTTTCGGCGACTGGCCCGGCGCCCATGGGGCTCGGCTCGACTGGCGATCCCACCTTCAACGCTCCCGCGTCCCTATTGGGGGTGCCGGCCCTGACGCTGCCGGTCATGGCCGCAGATGGCCTGCCCCTCGGACTGCAACTGTTGGGCTTCCACGACGGTGACGAGAAGCTCTTCGCCCACGCCGGTTGGGTGATGGAGGCGTTGGGCTAGCCAAGCCGCTCGGTTAGTCGAGCCGCATCTCCGCGACGCGGCGCATGTCGGTGATCATCGAGGATTTGAGCAGGAATTGCCGCGCCCGGGCCGGGTCGGCGGCGGTGGCGCGGAGTTCGTCCAGGTTGTTCTTGCGTTGGGCCGAGTCCCGGGCCTCGAGGCGCTTTTTGTTCTGGATGGTCTGTTCTTGAACGAAATCGGTGGCGAAGGTGCGGCGCTGGAGATCGTAAAGGTCGAGCACTGAGTCTCGGGCCTCGCCCTTGATGACCCGGGTGAGCTTGCCGGTGAGATTCATGGCGTCCTGGATGCCGCCATTGAGCCCCATGCCCCCGATGGAATTGTTGACGTGGCAGGAATCGCCCGCCAGTAGCACCCAGCCGTTGCGGAAGCTCGCCGGATGGGTGGTGGCGGCGCGCGGGTCCAGTTGCAGCTCGTCATTGTCGTCGAAGACGATGACGGGGATGCCCTGCTGACCCAGGGCATAGGCCGCCACCAGGCCGACAGGACCGCCGCCGGCGATGAGGATGGGTTGATTGCTGCTCATGATCGGCAAACCTTACTGATCATCCTTACTGGGCGTCGTGACCGGTCAAGTTCCGGTGTCGGGCGGTTTTGCTGGGTCCGGTGGTTCCGGGTCCGGCGCCGGGGATGTTGGCGCCGTGGTCTCGCCGCCATCCTCTTCGCTCTTGCCGCCGAACAAACGGATCAGCCAGGCGAAGACCTTGCGGATGCCGCGCCAGATCTTGGGCAGCAGCCAGACCATCAGGGCGATGAAGAGGATCAGGAGGACGATGAATATCACCGGATGGTGGAGAGCGGTCCACAACCCGGCGATGACGACGATGTCCTCGGCGATGGAGGCGGCCCAATTGGTGAAGGGTTCCGGCGATGCGTTGATCAGCACCCGCGAGCCCGCCTTGGTGCCGTGGGTCGCCGCCGCCAATGTGCCGCCCACGATCGCTGCGGCAACTTCGGCGGCACCGCCGATATCGCCGACGGCGCCCGCGGCCAGCACCGCGCCGGCGGGGATGCGGATGAAGGTGTGGACAGAATCCCAGGCGGTATCGACGCCGGGCATCTTGTCGGCGAAGAACTCGACACAATACATGAAGCCGGCGGCGGCGATGACCACCGGGTTGGCGAGGATCGCAAGTTCCGGCGGCAGCACTATATTGCCGGTGGCGCCGAGGATGCCGAGGGTGGCGAGCGTGGCGTAAAGGTTGATGCCGCTGGCCCAGGCGGCGCCCATGGAGAGCGCGATGATCTCTACGATGCCCATATTTCACTCTGCTAGAAAAACCAAGGGGAATCAGTATGACCCATGGGTGCGGTGCTGGGCTATAATGATTTGATAATATTCTCCTTTCGGCAAGTGGAGGGAACAATGGCCATCAAGCTCGTCCGTACCGGGCATTTGGTTCTACGGGTCAAGGACCTGGAACGCTCCAAGCGATTCTTCACCGAGGTTCTTGGCCTCAATGTGGTGGTCGTGAACAGGCGCAACATGGTCTTTTTCAGCAGCGATTTCGAGTACAACCACCATATGCTGGCGATCCGCGAGGCCGCGGACAAGGACCTATCCGATCCCGCGCCGGAATCCCAACTGGGGATGGAGCATGTGGCCTATGAACTCGAATCCTTCGCCGCGTTGCAGGAAGCCTGGCGCATCTTCAAGGAAAACGATGTCACCATCCACCACACCGTTTGGCACGGCGTTGCCAAGAGCATCTATTTCCTCGATCCCGACGGCAACATGCTCGAGGTCTATTGCAACGTCCCGGCCAGCGAATATGAGGGCTCCATTGAAAACGTTTTCGGATCCTACGGGTCGCTCGAGGCCGAACTCGAAGGCGCGCCCCAGAAGCCGGGCAGCGTCGCGCCGTAAACTTTCTTAATGGACCATCAGCACCGGGATGCCGGTTTCATCCAGCACGCGCCGGGTGACGCCGCCCATGATCATCTCGCGTATTCGGCTGTGGGTGTAAGCACCCATCACCATCAGATCGGCCCCGGCGTTCGAGGCTTCCGCCAGCAATGCCTTTCCGGTCGAGCCACCCTCGACGGCAACGGCCGCGACCCTGGCCTTGATGCCGTGCCAGGTAAGATAATCGACAAGGTCAGCGGCATCGGGTCCTGGCGTCTGACCCTTATCGGCGCTCAGCACCGTGACCGAAGAGGCCTTGGCCAGGAAGGGCATGGCGACGCCGACGCTGCGCGCGGCTTCGGCGCTGCCGTTCCAGGCAATGGCGACATTGCCGCCGATCCTCTCCGGCACCGTTGGCGGCGTCACCAACAACGGCCGGCCGGTACCGAGGATGGCGATTTCCACCGCCCGGCGGGTGACGACGTCCTCAACCGCGGTCGGGCGCTGGATCACCGTAAGATCGGCCAGGCGGCCGCGACGTTCGATCCAGCTTTCCGCATATCCGGTCTCTTCGTGCCAGGAGGCCGAAACGCCGCCGGGTCCCGGGGCGAATTCGGCGATCGGCACCTGTGCCAGGGTGCAGGCATCCTCGAAACTCTTGCGCGCCTTTTGCGCCAGGTCCGTCGCCCTGGCCTCGGCGACCTCGAGGACTTCCTGGACCATGGGCCCCGACATGTCTTCGCCGACATAGGCCATGATCTCGTTGCGCGGATCGGCGCGGACATGGAGGACCTCGACATGGGCGTCGAACGGGCCCGCCACGGTAAAGGCGGCGGCAAGCGGTGAGGCGCTTGCGTCAGGATTCGTCACCGGGACAAGCATTTTTTTTATGGTCATCGGTACCTCCTGTTATGGCCTGGCGGGTGTTAATGCCCTCCAGATGGGACGAAATTAACACTCAACCGGGGGCGCTCGCCACCTTCTAAGGGCGGAATCTGAGGACAGGGCAAAAAAACGCCCTCCCGGTGGTTCGGGTCCATTTGCCGACGGCGACGCTACGGGCAGACCGATCGGTCGGCAAAATGGGCTCACGAACCACCGGAAGGACTATGGGACCGGTTCGGCCGGGGGGGGCCCGGAACCAAATCGACCCCGTTCCGATTGCTCGGCCGCGATGAGTTCATCGCGGTTGGTCAGTAAGCCGCCTTGGGATCCTAGAAGCGGCATCGGACCTTGATACTGATACTGAACCCGGTACTGGCGCCGCCAGGGCCGGGTTCAGACCCCTAGCGGGCCGAACGCAGGTTCGATGGCGGCGCCAGGGGCGAATCCGTCTGCGGTTTGGCTTGACCACCCAAGGGCGACGTGAACGACAGAGAATATGTTGAGCTGCCGGCATTCCACTTGCCCTGAGTGCAGGACAACAACAGGCTGGCGGCGCAGAAAATGGTGATGAAAGGGATATCAGTTCTCATTCCACTTTCCTCTGGATGCCGACATTCCGCATAGCTTCAAGCATGGGCCTCCGGTCTCATCGGGGCGATCACCTCTAATCGATAGACCGGCACGGCAGGCTCGAACACTTCCATGATCGCCAGCGCGCCCACGGATTTCTGGCCATTTGGCGCCATTCAACCGAGATTTCCCAGAAAGCCTACAAATCCATGGCGATCATACTCGAATCGCTCAGACCCGCCGCTTTCGTTTCACCCATCGGGCGAGCCACATCACCCCTAGTCTGCTTATAACGTAATGATTTTTTTGCCAGGATTCGGGTGCGCTGATGACGCCACTGGTGCTGGGCATGATCATCCCGGGTAACCGGGAGATGTGAAACCGGGAATTGGTATCAGGCTTGCCGCGCCCGGTAATAGAAAATGAGGACACCGATCACCACCCCCGCGAGCGCGTCGAAATAGAAGAACTTCGGCACATTGTAAATCACGCCGAGGGCGAGGCAGACGATCCCGGCGCTCAGGCACATCCAGCCGATGATCATCAGCGCCGAGCGGTTTTGCCACGGGCGGCGGACCGCGATGGCCAGTAGGACGCCGATCCAGAACATGATCAGCAAGAAAGCCTTGATCGAATACTGGACCAGCGGCAGATCCGGATAGACCTCAGGCGAGAACGGTCTGATGACGGCATTGATCCAGTCCCAGGGACCCAGCACCCCGATGATGGAGAGCATGAACAGCACGCTGGTGGCGTACAGCAGCATTTGGATAATTTTCATGGTCTTATTTCACCTTACGGTCGAAGCGCCACCCGGGCGCCGAACACCGGCCTCATCATCGCCCGATTCGCACCTGAATTGCCAGCCCCGGTGGCCGGCATCATCCGAAGTTGAGGCCGCCATCGACATTGATGGTCTGGCCGGACAGGAAGTCGCTGGCGTCGCTGAGCAGGAACATCATGGTGCCGACCAGGTCTTCCGGCACCTCGAGGCGCTTGATCGAGGCGTGCTTCTGTTGCCTGTCCAGGCGGTCGGCTATCATGTCCTCGGTCAGGATCTCTTTGTAGGTTTCGCTCAGGGTCATGCCCGGGCTGATGGCGTTGATGTTTATGTTCTCGGCGCCGAGCTCATGGGAGAGAGCCCTCGTCAGGCCGACCACCGCGCCCTTGGATGTAACGTAATGGGGGAAGCCGCCGGTGCCCGAACGAAAGGTGCTGGACGAGATGTTGACGATCTTGCCCTTGCCTTGGCTCTTCATCTGTGGGTAGACCGCCCGGCAACAGAGATAGATGCCCCGGACGTTGACCGCCATGACCTGATCCCATTCGTCGAGCGGCACCTCATGCCAGGGCCGCCGCGGCAGGGGCGTGAACAGGGCGGCGTTGTTGACCAGACCGTCGATGCGGCCATAGGCGCCGATGGCGGCCTCGGCCATGGCGAGGGTCTGGTCTTCAAAGGCGACATCGACGGTGACGGCGAGGGCATCATCGCTGTTGCCTGCGAGTTCCCGGGCCAGGGCCTTGGCCTCATCGGCCTTGATGTCGGCGACCACCACCAGCGCGCCGGCTGACCGCAGGTGCTGGCAATAGACCTTGCCGATACCGACGGCGCCGCCGGTAACGATAATGACCTTGCCGCTGAGATCGAACAGCGCCGGCGTCGAGGTTGCAGAACTCATGTCAACGGTCCTCCCATAGCCATTTTGTAACTACAATACCCATTTCCGGACTTTTCCGCCAAGATGGCCCGGTGGCAACGAATAAGATGCAACCAAAAAGAAGGGAAAAACGTCATGGAAGCCCAACCCTACGGCCCCTTTGCCTATGTCCCGGTCCATGACCGGCCGCCGATCACCTGGCCCAATGGGGCCCGGGTGGCGCTTTGGGTCATCCCCAATATCGAGTTCTTCGCCCTCGACGAGACCACGCCGGGCGGCAGCGGCAATGTCCCCGATGTCTCGGCGTGGTCGAAGCGGGACTACGGTAACCGGGTCGGCATCTTCCGCATGATGGAGGTGATGGAAAAACACGGGGTGCGGGGCACGGTGGCGCTCAACGCCGATGTCTGTGACCACCACCCCCAGATCATCGAAGCCGCCGGGGCGCTCGATTGGGAGTTCATGGGCCATTGCCGGACCAACACCCAAAGGCTGTGCG
>JAZFWG010000368.1:0-10034 GCA_036448135.1 Alphaproteobacteria bacterium | reverse complement strand
CCGACATGGAGGCTGTCGGCGGTGCAATCGAAACCGATATAGGCGGTGATGGGTCCCTTGGCGGCCAGGGCGTCGAGTTCTTCGCTCGCGGTGCACTGGTGGATGAAACCGCGCGCCGTCAGTTGTTGCAACAATTCCGATCGCAATGTGGTCATCGCTCAGGGTGTGAACTCATAAAAGGTTGCGGCGTTAGGGTCCGGACCCTAGAGCCATCGGCGAATCGGGGGCGGTGTAGCACAAACACTTACCAGGTACAACGACACCACTGATCACATTCGGGGGGCTTGAAACCCGGTGGCGGTTGGCGCAGTTTCCGAAGCTGGCGGATGGCGAACGAAGGAGCATGCTTTGTCTCTATTGGCCCTGGGCATGATGAGCGGAACGTCGCTGGATGGCGTCGACGCGGCCTTGCTGCGCACCGATGGCGTTGCCGTGGCCGAACCCGGCCCGGCCCTGACCCTGCCATATGCCACCGATACCAGGGCAAAACTGCGCCAGGTTCTGGGGCGCACCCAGCCCGATCCCTTGATCGATGAAGTCGCCCGCGAGATCACCCTACTGCATGCCGACGCCGTTCATCAATTGATCGAAAAACATGGGATAAGCGCCGAAGACATAGATGTTATCGGATTCCACGGCCACACCATCCTTCATCGGCCGCAGGCCCGGCGCACCTGGCAGATCGGCGATGGCGCCCTGTTGGCGTCGCAATGCGGAATCGATGTGGTCGATGATTTCCGCAGCGCCGATGTCGCCGCCGGTGGCGAAGGCGCGCCGCTGGCGCCGCTCTACCATCAGGCCCTGGCCCGGGACTTCGACCGCCCCGTGGCCATCCTCAATATCGGCGGCGTCGCCAACGTCACTTGGATCGGTGAGAGGGGGATCGGTGAGGGAGGGGCGGGCGAGGGAGGAGCAGGCACCGACGGAGAGGGCTTGGTTGCCTTCGACACCGGTCCCGGCAATGCCATGCTCGATGACTGGGTGCGGGAGATGTGCGGCCAGCCCTTTGATGAGGACGGCGCCCTGGCAAGCGCGGGCCGGGTCCATGAGCAAACCCTGGCCCGGCTGTTGGATCACCCTTATTTCGCCGTGGCGCCGCCCAAGTCCCTCGACCGCAATGATTTCGACGGCGCCATGCTCGATGGGCTGACCGTGGCCGACGGCGCGGCCACATTGGTGGCATTCACCGTGGCCGCGGTGGCGCGTGCGGCGGAATTTTTCCCGGCGCCGGCCCGGCGCTGGCTCGTCACCGGCGGCGGGCGTCACAACCCGGCAATCATGGCGATGTTGGGCTCCGTCCTCGGTGTTGCGCCCTTACCGGTGGAACAAGTGGGATGGAATGGCGACGCCCTCGAGGCTCAGGCCTTCGCCTTTCTTGCCGTGCGCGCGCTCAAGAACTTGCCCTTGACGGCGCCAAGCGTCACCGGAAGTCGTGCCGCGGTCTTGGGCGGAACCTTGCACCGCCGGCCCGGATAAGGAATTGCGTGCCGTTAGCTGGCCTTGGCTACCGGTTTTTCCGCCAGGCTCTCGTCCAGATAGGATTGGATTTCGGCGTTCAATTCCTTAAGCTTGTCATGGAAGAAGTGATTGGCGCCCTTGATCACCCGGTAATCGACAGCGATGCCGCGCTGGTTGGATAGTTTCTCGGCCAGCTTGGCGACTTCGGCCTCTTCGACCAGCTCATCCGCGTCACCCTGCAGAAATAGGCCCGAGGCCGGGCATGGGGCGAGGAAGGAAAAGTCGTAGAGGCTGGCCGGCGGCGAGATCGAGATATATCTTTCGATCTCGGGCCGGCGCATCAACAGCTGCATGGAAATCCAGGCGCCGAACGAAAACCCGCCGACCAAGCAGCGCCGGGCGTCGGGATTGTGGCTTTGCAGCCAGTCTAGGGCCGCCGCGGCATCACCGAGCTCTCCCTGGCCCTGATCGAAGGTGCCTTGAGAGCGCCCCACGCCACGAAAATTGAAGCGCAAGGCCGAAAAATCGCGCTGCACGAAGGCACGGAACAGGGTGTAGATCACCTTGTTGTTCATGCTGCCGCCATGCTGGGGGTGTGGGTGCAGTAAAAGCACCACCGGGGCGTTTTCAAGCCGGCTGTGATGGTAACGGCCTTCGAGGCGGCCATCGGGACCGTTCAGGATCACTTCCGGCATGGCTGTACCCCACAAAAATTAGTAATATTTAGGGCTTTAAAATTCAAGATCAATCCCTGAATTTTGTTATTTTTCAATGACATACTCACTTGGCTTCCTCTAGAAATTGTAAATACTTGACCACCGTACTCGGGTAATCTATATTTGGATGGTCCTCCGTGAGGGTTCAACCGCGCCGGTTGATGACAGATCCGGCGATGAAGCCGGATCGGCAAACTTGGTAAGAACCCCTGGGGGGCGGTCCTGAATTGCGGTTTTACCGTCAAATCGGGCCGGCGGATCGGGTGAATAGTGGTTAACAACGATGGAAATTGGATTTCAATCGTCCCAATCCGCTGATATTTCCTCTTAAAAATACAATAGCACAGACAGCATCATGTTTTTCAAAAACCTTTGTAATGAAATCGATTCGATGATCGCCCGCGATCCCGCGGCGCGGTCACGCATCGAGGTGGTTATCGCCTATCCCGGGTTCCACGCTTTGATGATTTACCGCCTATCCCATGTCCTATGGCGGCACAATTGGCACCTTTTGGGTCGGTTTATGTCCCATGTCGGACGCTTTCTCACCGGCATCGAGATTCACCCCGGGGCCAAGATCGGACGGCGTTTTTTCATCGATCACGGTATGGGCGTCGTCATCGGCGAGACCTCCGAAATCGGCGACGATGTTACCCTTTACCAGGGCGTGACCCTGGGCGGCACTTCCCTCGACAAGGGCAAGCGCCATCCCACCCTCGAGGATAAGGTCATCGTTGGCGCCGGGGCCCAGGTCTTGGGGCCCGTCACCATCGGCGCCGGCGCCATGGTCGGTTCCAACGCGGTGGTGCTCCAGGACGTGGCCGCGAACCACACCATGGTCGGGATCCCGGCGCGCGCCTTGATCCCGCGCGAGAAACGCAAGTCCGATGACGGTTTCTGTGCCTATGGCACGCCGACGGCGGACCTGCCCGATCCGGTGGCCCGCGCCATCGACGGGCTGTGCGGCGAGGTCACCAGCCTCAATACCCGCCTCAAGGAGCTCGAGCGCCAACTCGAAAAGGCCGGTGAAAAACTCGATCTCGGCCTGGAAGACGATCATGTGCCAGGGGACTTATCTGAAGATGGCCCCTCCGCCCCCAAGAACTGAATAGAGCCATCCGCAAAGGGAGAGCACGATGAAACTTAGCACCAAGGGTCGCTATGCGGTCATGGCCATGGCCGACCTCACGGCCCGCAGCAAAGGCAAGCCCATCACCCTGGGCGAGATCGCTCAGCGGCAAAACATTTCGCTTTCCTATCTCGAGCAACTGTTCGCCAAGCTGCGCAAGGGCGGCCTGGTGCGCAGTGTGCGTGGACCCGGCGGCGGCTATCTTTTGGCCCAGCCGTCGGAGGCAACGCGAATCTCCGACATCATACTCGCCGTTGATGAGCCGATCCGCGCCACCCGCTGTACCCCCGGTTCGCCCCAGGGCTGCATCGGCGACAACGGTCGGTGCATCACCCACGATCTGTGGGAGGAACTCGGCAACCACATCCATTTGTTCCTGAGTTCCGTGACCCTGGCCGATGTGTGCGAAAAGCGCGTTCTCGGCATGTCCGGCGTGATCTACCGCAAGGCGGCATCCGCCGCCGAATAGCCATGACCGGGCCCCAGGGCAGAGATGACGGCATGGATGGTGCGGTCTATTTGGATTACAACGCCTCGACACCGATGCGTCCCGCGGTCATCGATGCCATCGAAGCCGCCTCCCATAGCTGGGGAAATCCCTCGTCGGTGCATCGTTTTGGCCGCGAAGCGCGCCACATCATCGAGGTTGCCCGCGCCGCTGTCGCCGCCCTGACCGGGGCCGAATCCGAGCACGTGGTGTTCACATCCGGCGCCACCGAAGCCAACAATCTGGCGCTCCATGGTTGGGGCCGCATCTTGGTCTCGGCGATCGAACATGTCAGCATCCGCGACATCGCGCCGGATGCGGAGATCATTCCCGTCGATGGCGATGGCATCATCGACCTTGGGGCCTTGGAGTCCATGCTGGGGTCCATCGCGGCCGGCGGCAATGAGGCCACCGCCACCCTGGTTTCGGTGATGATGGCCAACAACGAAACCGGGGTCATCCAACCCATCGAGGCCGTTGCCGAGCTGGCCCACCGCTTCGGCGCCCGGCTCCATTGCGACGCCGTCCAGGGGGCGGGGAAAATCCCGCTGGCGATGAAGGATCTGGCGATCGATCTCCTGAGCCTTTCGGCCCACAAGATCGGTGGTCCCAAGGGCGCGGGCGCGCTGATCATCGGCGATGGTGTGCCGTTAACCTCTTCGATCCGTGGTGGTGGCCAGGAACGTGGCCGCCGGGGCGGCACCGAAAACGTGGCCGCGATCGCGGGGTTCGCCGCGGCTTGCGCCCTTGCCTCCGAGGATGTGGCGGCGCCCGGCCATGGGCAGCGGATCCAGTCCCTGCGCGACGGCTTCGAGGACCGGGTCCGCGTCATCACGCCGCAGGCAATAGTTTTCAGCGCCGGCTCAAAGCGCCTCGGCAACACCTCGTGCATCTCCATGCCCGGGGTGCAGAGCGAGATCCAGGTGATGGACTTCGATCTTGGCGGCATCGCCGTCAGCGCCGGCGCCGCGTGTTCGTCGGGCAAGGTGGCGCCGTCCCACGTGTTGGCGGCCATGGGCATTCCCGAGGACGAGGCATCGACGGCGATCCGGGTCAGCCTGGGCTGGAACAGCGCCAAAACAGACATCGATTCCTTGGCGGAGGCCTGGGGAAAGCTTTATGCTAGGACCCGCGCCACGGCACCAGCGCCGGCGGCGAGAAGGATTTCGCAGCGATGACAGCCAAGCCCCTCAAGCTTCCGGTCTATCTCGACAATCAGGCGACGACGCCGGTCGACCCCCGGGTGCTCGACGCCATGATGCCCTATTTCTCGGAGAAATTCGGCAACCCCCATTCGCGCAGCCACGCCTTCGGCTGGGAAGCGGAGGCGGCGGTGGAACTGGCCCGCGAGCAGATCGCCAGCCTGATCGGCGCCGATTCCAAGGAGATCATCTTCACCTCCGGGGCCACCGAATCCAACAATCTGGCGATCAAGGGCGCGGCGCGGTTCTACAAGGCCAAGAAGAACCACGTCATCAGTTGCGTCACCGAACACAAATGCGTGCTGGAAAGCTGCTACCGCATGGAGCGCGAGGGCATCGACATCACCTGGCTCAAGGTGCGCCCCGACGGGCTGATCGATCTCGACGAACTGGCCCAGGCCTTCAACGAACGCACGGTGCTGGTCACCATCATGGCCGTCAACAACGAGATCGGCACGGTCCAGCCGATGGCCGAGATCGGGGCCCTGTGCCGCGACCACGGCGCCTTCTTCCACAGCGATGCCGCCCAGGCGGTGGGCAAGATCCCGATCGATGTGGAGGCCATGAACCTTGATCTCATGAGCATCACCGCCCACAAGCTTTACGGGCCCATGGGCATCGGCGTGTTGTATGTGCGCCGCCGGCCCCGGGTCCGCCTCGAGCCCTCGTTCGACGGTGGCGGCCAGGAACGCGGCCTGCGCTCCGGCACCCTGCCGGCACCGCTGTGCATCGGCATGGGCGCGACCTGCGCCATCGCCGAGGCCGATATGGCTGAGGAGCACGACCGGCTCCTCAAATTGCGCCAGCGCCTCCATGACGGCATCATCGGGAAGCTCGACGATATCCTTGTCAACGGCACGCTGGATCAGCGTGTCGCCGGCAACCTCAATCTCAGCTTCCTCGGCGTCGATTCCGAATCCCTGATGTCGGCGCTGCGCAACCTGGCGGTGTCGTCGGGCTCGGCCTGCACCTCGGCCTCGATCGAGCCGTCCTACGTGCTCCGCGCCATCGGCCTCGATGACGCAACCGCCCATGCATCGCTGCGCTTCGGCCTCGGCCGCTTCACCACCGCCGAAGAGGTCGATTTCGCCATCGATGAGGTGGTGCGCGAGGTCACCCGGCTGCGCGGCATGGCATCCGGCATCCCAGCCAAACAGGAAAAAGCCAGCGCCACGCCTGCGGAATGATGGAAACGCCACCCTAGGGTGTGTAGGCATAAACCTAAAACCGCTTTCGGAGTTCCTCCGTGCCCAAGATGACGTTCATTCAACGCGACGGTAGCCGCCGCCAGGTTGATGCGCCGGTCGGCCAGTCGGTCCTGGAAATCGCCCAGGCCAACGGCATCGATATCGAAGGGGCGTGCGAGGCCTCGCTGTGCTGCACCACCTGCCATGTGATCGTCGATTCCGGGGACTATGTGCGCCTGGCCGATGCCAGCGAGGACGAAGTGGACATGCTCGATCTCGCCTTCGGCCTGACCCGGACCTCGCGTCTCGGTTGCCAGGTCACCATGACCGAGGAACTGGACGGCCTCACCGTGACCCTGCCGGCCGAGACCCGCAACATGTTCGCCGGCGACTAAGAGGACGCCGGGGATGAGGCGATGACGGCCGCGACCGAACCCACGGAGCTTTACGCCCAGACCTCCCTGTTCGCCCGGTTGCGCCAGCACTGTGATGCGGAATGGCGCGCCTATGTGGACCATCCCTTTGTCCAAGGTCTCGGCGATGGGACCCTGCCCGAGGCCTGCTTCCGCCATTATCTCGGCCAGGATTATTTGTTCCTGATCCATCTTGCCCGTGCTTACGCGCTCTGCGCCTACAAGTCCGATGATCTCACCGGCATAGGCCAGGCATCCGAGGCTTTGGCGGCCATCGTCGATGTGGAAATGGGCCTCCATGTGGAATTCTGCGCCGGTTGGGGCCTCGGCGAGACGGAGATGGCGGCCCTGGCCGAGGCGCCGGAGACCCTGGCCTATACCCGTTATGTGCTCGAACGCGGTCTCAGCGGCGATGTCCTCGATCTCCATGTGGCGCTGGCGCCTTGTGTTGTCGGTTATGCCGAAATCGGCGCCACCCTTGCGGCCCAGCCTACGGAAAAACTTGGCGCCAGCCCCTACCGCGCCTGGATCGAGATGTATGGCGGTGAGGACTATCAGGCGGTTGCCCGCGCCGAGGTTGCCCACATCGAACATCTGGCGCGGCGCCGTGCCGGCCTCGATGGTGACGCCGCCAAGGCCGGGGATGGCGGCCGTATGCCGGGGCTCATCACCACCTTTCGTCAGGCGACGGTGCTGGAGGCCGCGTTCTGGGACATGGGCCTCGCCGCGGCATAGACGCCGCCGTGGTTGCACCTCCGCCGGGACCGCCTATATTCGCCCCATGACCATGGTCACCGAAACTGCCGTCAATTCCCTCGGTTTCGCCAAGGCCCCCGCCGCAACGCGGGTGGTGGTGGCGATGTCGGGCGGCGTCGATTCGTCCGCTACCGCGGCGTTGCTGGCGGACCAGGGCTATGAGGTCATCGGCATCACCCTGCAGCTTTACGACCATGGCGTGGCGCTGGGCCGCAAGGGCGCGTGCTGCGCCGGCCAGGACATCCATGACGCCGGCCGGGTCGCGGCCAGCATCGGCATCCCCCATTACGTGCTGGATTACGAACGCCGGTTCCAGACCAGCGTGATCGAGGAGTTCGCCGACGCCTACCTCAGGGGCGAGACCCCGATCCCCTGCGTGCGCTGCAACCAGGGCGTCAAGTTCACCGATCTGTTGCAGAGCGCGCGTGATCTCGGCGCCGATGTGCTTGCCACCGGCCATTATATCGACCGCCGCGAGGGTGCGGATGGCCCCGAGCTTCACCGCGCCGCCGATGCCACCCGCGACCAGAGCTATTTCCTGTTCGCCACCACCCGCGACCAGCTCGAATTCCTGCGCTTTCCCTTAGGGACCGTCGCCGGTAAGGACGAGACCAGGGCGCTCGCCCAGCGCTTCGGCCTCGACGTCGCCGAAAAGCCCGACAGCCAGGACATCTGCTTCGTGCCCGGGGGGCGCTATGGCGATGTCATCAAGAAGCTTCGCCCCGGTGCCGAGAAGCCGGGCGATATCGTCCATGTGGATGGCACCGTTCTCGGCCGCCACCGGGGCATCATCCACTACACCGTGGGCCAGCGCCGCGGCCTCGGGATTGCGAGCCCCGAGCCACTTTATGTGGTCGGGATCGAGCCCGGGGCTGCCCGCCTGAAGGTCGGCCCGAGGGAGGCCTTGGCGCGGCACCGCATCCATGTGTCCGGCGTCAATTGGCTGGGCGACGGGGATTTCGCGGGCCGCGAGCTGGACGCGACGGTCAAGCTGCGTTCGACCCAGGACCCGGTGCCGGCGCGCATCCGGGGCGGCGCCGATGGCGGCGCCGAGGTCGAGCTCATCCGTCCTGAATATGGCGTCTCGCCGGGCCAGGCCTGCGTCTTCTATGACGGCACAAGGCTTCTCGGCGGCGGCTGGATCGCGCCCGAGACGGGCTGAATTCAGCCTCCATTCCGGTCATTTTGCGGGCTTGTGAGCGGCTTTTCCCCGGGGCGGCCCTTCCTGCCCATTCCGGGGTATGTTAGTTTGAGCCGCAGGCGAAGTCAGGGATAACGGATTTAGAAATGACCAATCACGTCGAGAACATCACCATTGTCGGCGGCGGCACCGCCGGCTGGCTTGCCGCGTCCACCCTCCATGCCGCGCTCAATGGCCGCAATGAAGGCCCCGGCATCAACATCACCGTGATCGAATCGCCGTCGATCCCCACCGTCGGTGTCGGCGAGGCCACCACCGTCAGCATGGGGATCACCCTCGGCCTTTTGAAGGTCGACGAGAAGGATTTCATCAAGCGCTGCAACGGCTCGTTCAAGGGCGCGGTCAAGTTCTCCAACTGGGACCACGATAAGGACGGCAACCCCACCACCTTCTTCCACCCATTCGAGGCGCCGGGTTACCTCTATGGCACACACTTGGCGTACTATTACAACAAGGTGGCCAAGAAGGGCGGCCAGCCCTCCTTCGTCCATTCGGTGGTGCCGTCCTTGGCCATGCTCGAGCAATTCAAGGCGCCTCGCAGCTTCGATGACAAGGACTTCAACGGCGGCGCCTTCTCCTATGCCTATCACATGGACGCGACCCTGGTGGCGGCGTTCCTCAGCGAATACGCCACCGGCCTTGGGGTCAAGCATATCCGCGACGATGTCGATGCGGTCAATCTGGATGAGCGCGGTTGGGTCAAGTCGCTGAGCTTGAGGGAAGGGGGCGACCACCCCATCGAGTTCGTTATCGACTGCACCGGTTTCCGTGGCCTCATCATCAACAAAACCCTGAAGGAGCCTTTCCTTCCCTATGGCGACTGGCTGTTGTGTGACCGCGCCTTGGCGCTGCAGATCCCTCACACCGAGGAAGGCCGCGTCGCGCCCTATACGTCATCGACCGGGCTCAATTCTGGCTGGATGTGGAACGTGCCGTTATATACCCGCCTTGGTACCGGCTATGTGTTCTCGTCCCAGTTCGCAACCGACCAGGAGGCCACGGACGAATATCTCGCCCATCTGGGGCTTGCCGATTCCGGGCTGGAGCCCAAGGTGCTGCCCATGCGCATCGGCCGGTCGCAGCGCAACTGGGTCAACAACTGCCTCGCCATCGGGCTTGCCGGCGGCTTCATCGAGCCCCTGGAATCGACCTCGATCCACTTCACCCAGATGGCGATCCGCTGGTTCATCGACCATTTCCCCGACAAGGCGATGAGCCCGGCGCTGGCCGATGCCTACAACAAGCTCACCACAAATCTTTACGAGGACATCCGCGATTTCATCACCATGCATTACCAGACGTCGAACCGCACCGACACGCCGTTCTGGCTGGCGTCGCGCCATGACGTCAAGGCGCCCGACAGCCTGACCGAGCGGTTGGAGCTGTGGAAATACAAGATCCCCAGCGCCCTTGATATCAGTGAGCGCTACACCATGTTCGAGAACTGGAACTATATTTGCATCCTCGCCGGCAAGGGCTATTTCG
>JAZFWG010000367.1:0-9368 GCA_036448135.1 Alphaproteobacteria bacterium | reverse complement strand
GCAATCATGGAGGCTCTTGAAGGGAGCCTCTATGCATTTTTTACCGTGTATTCCTTTATAACGGGCGGAAAGAGTGGTTTGCGTATTGTTCGGATGTTGAAAGAATAGCTGAAGAACTTAGCAATGCCCTAGCCGGTCATGAGGTATATCCAATAGATCTGGATGTTGAAGAAGACCCAACTGGGAAGATTACGAAGAAATGTTAAGAGATACAGGTCAGCTCTAACCCCCACCCCATCATTTCCCCGCCACGGTCATGCCGTCGATGCGGAGCGTCGGCGCGTCGGTGCCGTAGCGGAACACCAGATCATCGGCGGCGGCCAGGTTGGCGAACATTTCGGCCAATTGGCCCGCCACGGTGATCTCGCTCACCGGATAGGTGATGGCGCCGTCCTCGATCCAGAACCCAGACGCGCCGCGGCTGTAATCGCCGGTGACGATGTTGACCCCCATGCCGATGAGTTCGGTGAGGTAAAGCCCCGACTTGATGTCGCCGATCAGCGCCTCGGGGGATAGCGTGCCGGCCTCGAGGTAAAGATTGGTGGCAGATGGTGATGGCGGCCCGGAGGTGCCCCGCGTTGCGTGGCCGGTGCTCTTGAGCCCAAGCTGGCGGGCCGAGCGTTGGTCGAGCAACCAGGTGCCGAGCTTGCCGTTCGAGATCACCTGGCGCCTTTGGCCGCCGATGCCTTCGCCGTCGAACGGCTTGGAGCCGAGCCCGCGCCGGCGGTGGGGGTCGTCGATGATGGTCACATTGGGGGCGAAGATTTCCTTGCCCATGGCGTCTTTCAGGAAACTGGTGCCGCGGGCGACGGCGGCGCCGTTGATGGCAGCGGCCAAATGGCGCAGCAATGAGCGCGAAACCCTGGGGTCGTAGACCACCGGCACCGTTGCCGAGGCGACCTTGCGCGGACCTAGGCGCTTGACCGCCTTTTCGCCGGCGCGTTTGCCGATGGCGGTGGGATCGTCGAGGTCGGCGCCATGGATGGCGGAGGAGAAATCGTAATCGACCTCCATCTCGGTGCCTTTGCCCGCCAGCACCGCGACCGATATGCCGTGGCGCGATCGTTCATAGCGCGCGGCGAACCCTTCCGAGGTCGCCAGGCTGACGGCAGTGTGGCTCCAGCTGGCGTCGGCGCCTTCGGAATTGGTGACGCCCGCCACGGCGCGCGCCGCGTCCTCGGCGGCGACGGCGCGGGCTTCGAGGGTCGCGGTCGAGGGCTCGACGCCATCACAGATATCGAGATCGGGGATGCCGGTGGCGAGGTCGGTGGCATCGGCCAGGCCGCAATAGGGGTCTTCCGGCGCGGCCCGGGCCATGACGGTGGCGCGCTCGGCGAGCTCTTCCAATGCCTTAGGCAGGATGTCGGTGGACGATACCACCGCCTGGCGCTTGCCGATGAAGACGCGAAGCCCGAGATCGGTGCTTTCCGAGCGTTCGATGCCTTCCGACTTACCCAGGCGCTGGGTCAGATTGACTGCTGCGGACGAGAACAGCACCGCGTCGGCGCCGTCGGCGCCCGCGTCTTTGGCGCGGCCGATCAGGCTGGTTAAGAGTTCCAATGCATCCGGTGCTGCCATGTGGGTATCCTATTTTTTCCAGATCGGTTTTCCCGAGCCGGGCAGGCCCAGGGATGGCCATTTGCGCGTCACTTGTTCGATGATGTCATCGGCCATGCGGATCGGCTTGCCCCAGGTTCGCGAGGTCTCGGGCCCGATCTTGGTGGTGGCGTCGAGCCCGGCCTTACCGCCTAGGCCCTGGCTGGTCGAGGCGAAGTCGAGGCTGTCGATCGGGGTGTTCTCGATGATGGTGATGTCGCGGGCCGGGTCCATGCGGGTGGCGACCGCCCACATGACGTCGGACCAATCGCGCACGTCGATATCGTCATCCACCACGATGACGAACTTGGTGTAGAGGAACTGGCGCAGATAGGACCAGATCGCCATCATGACGCGCTTGGCGTGGCCGGGATAGGCCTTGCGGATGGCGACCACGGCGATGCGGTAGGAGCAGCCCTCGGGCGGCAGGTAGAAATCGGTGATCTCCGGGAACTGCTTGATCAAGAGCGGCACGAACACCTGGTTCAGGGCCTCGCCCAGCACCGAGGGCTCGTCCGGCGGCCGGCCGGTGAAGGTGGAAAGATAGATCGGGTCCTTGCGCATGGTGATGGCGCTAATGGTGAAGACCGGGAAGGTATCCACCGCGTTGTAATAGCCGGTGTGGTCGCCGTAGGGGCCTTCCGCGCCGCTCTCGGTCAGCGACACATGGCCCTCGATGACGATCTCCGCCGCCGCCGGAACCTTGAGCGGGATGGTGACGCAATCGGCGAGCTCGACCCGTTTGCCCCGCAGGATGCCGGCGAACTGGAATTCGGAAAGCGCCTCGGGCACCGGGGTGACGGCGGCGATGATGGTTGCCGGATCGGCGCCGATCACCGCCGCCACCGGCACCTTATGGGCGCCGGCGTCGCGCCAGCTGGCGATATGATGGGCGCCGCCGCGGTGGTGCAACCACCGCATCAAGGTGGTGTTGCGGCCGGTGACCTGCATGCGGTAAATGCCGACATTGTAATCCCGGTACCGCGCCCTGGCATTGGTCCCGCCTTCGCCTCCGCCCGGTCCGCCATCAGGTCCCCGCGTCACCACCAAGGGCCAGGTGATCAGGGGCGCCGGCTCATCGGGCCAGCAGGTCTGCACCGGCAGCGCCGCAAGATCCACCTCATCGCCCTTGAGCACGACCTCCTGGCACGGCGCGCGTTTGACCGTCTTCGGCTTCTGGGCCAGCACGGTCTTGACCAGGGGCCACATGTCGAGGGCCCCGCGCACGCTGTCCGGCGGCTCGGGGTGGTTGAGGAAGGCCAGCATGTCGCCGAGGGCGCGGAGCTCACCCGGCTCGCGGCCCATGGCCCAGGCCACCCGCTCAGTGGTGCCGAACAGGTTGGCGAGCACCGGCATGGCGAATTTCCTGCCATCTTCGCCGATGACGTTCTCAAACAGCACCGCCGGGCCGTCCTCGGCCAACAGCCGGGTCTGGATTTCGGTGATCTCGAGGGCGGGGGAGATC
Source organism: Alphaproteobacteria bacterium (assembly GCA_036448135.1). Lineage (GTDB taxonomy): Bacteria > Pseudomonadota > Alphaproteobacteria > SMXQ01 > SMXQ01 > JAZFWG01. The sequence goes on along the minus strand of JAZFWG010000367.1, from coordinate 6,307 downwards.
GGCTCGGTGACCCGCCGGAGGGCGCCTTTGCTTTCAAGAAACTGGAGGAATTCGCGAAGCGACGGGTAGGACATGGGTCAGAGATTACATGGCTTTGGCCCGGTGTACAGACCTGATTTTACGGAATATTAAGCCCAGCCATCGACAATCGAGGGGCTGAAAAGGATTTCTTGTCATGGCATGCTATTGGATCGTCGGCGGCGAATACAAGGCTACGGATTTCGCCCATATGGCCCCGGGCAGCGAGGAACAGCGCTTCGGCCCGTTCAACAGCTATATGGAAGCCAAGCAGGCCTGGGCCCAGCTCAGTTGGACCAGTGTCGACAACTGCCATGTGCGCTATTTCATCGTCAAGCAAGAGGCCGCCGGCGGCGGCTCTCGGCCCCAACCGGTTCCGGCCTGATATTCCCAGGGAACATGAACCGCCGCTTGCCGCCGGCCTTGAGGGCGGGCACAATCGCTTCAAATTCATTTTGGAGCGATGACAGTGGGCGAGCCGGATCAAGCGCGGACGTTGGCTTGGGCCAAGGCCTATCCCTTCGCCATTCCCGGCCATTCCTATCTCTACGTCAATGGCGAGACCAAGCCCCTGGAGGGTGAGACTGGGGCTATGTTCGCCGCGCGCACGCCGGTGCTGGCGTCCGGGTCCAACCAGTCACCCGAACAACTGCAACGCAAATACGCCAATGGCGGCGATGACGTGGTGATCCCCATGACACTGGCGTCTCTCCATGATTTCGATGCGGTCTATTCCGCCCATATCACCTCTTACGGCTCGATCCCTTCGACCCCCCATCCGTCGCCGGGAACGGTGGTGAGGCTGTTCATCAATTGGCTGACCGAGGCGCAATTGCGGCGCATGCACGAAACCGAGCAGCCGGGCGAGAATTACCATTTCGGCCGCATCGAAGGCGCCCGGGTCGAGCTCGAGGGCGGGCGCCGGCTAACCGGGGTCTTTGGCTATGTCTCGGCCCATGGGTGCTTGACCCGCGATGGCGAACCCATAGGGCTCGGCGCGGTACCCGCCGCCAACAGGCGCTATGCCGCCCTCGGCCAGGGTGATGCCATCGCCCATGCCCGCGACCATGCCGCCCCCGGCCAGGCGGTCGACGACTTTATCCTCGATGCGGTGGCGAAACCGGACTTGCGGCGGCGCCACATCACCGCCTTGCGCAGCCACGCCCGGCCCGCGTCTTTCCCAGGCTTCGAGAAAATCACGGTTTGAAGATCCCCTTTAGAATCCGATCTGGCCCGTCGCCAGCGCCGCCAGCAGGATAAATCCGAAGGTGCGGTTGGATTTGAATTTGGCCAGGCAATCGTCGGGATCGTCGATATCGACCCGTGCCGCCTGCCACATCAACTGCGCCAAGGCGCCGCCGAGACCCACATAATAGAGCCAATGGAGCCCGGCGAGGTAGCCGGCCACCGCCATCAGCACGGTGGCGGCGCCATAGAAGGCGAACAGCCACGGCCGGGTGCCGGGGCCGAGGCGCAGCGCCAGGGATTTGACGCCGACAAGCACGTCGTCTTCCTTGTCCTGGTGGGCGTAGATGGTGTCATAGCCCAGCGTCCAGAAGAAGCTTGCCCCATATAGGGTAATGGCGGCGGGCGCCAGCGTCCCGGTGACCGCCCCATAGCCCATCAGCACCCCCCAATTGAAGGTCAGACCAAGGAAGGCCTGGGGCCAGTAAGTGATGCGCTTCATGAACGGATAGGTGAAGACCAAAGCGAGGGAAGCCACCCCCAAGACGATGGTGAAGGCGTTGAAGGCGGCGAGGATGGCGAGCCCCACCAACAATTGAATGATCAGGAACGCCACCGCCCGGGGCACGGTAATGGCGCCGCTGGCGATGGGGCGGACCCGGGTTCGCGCCACCTGAATGTCATAGTCCTTATCGACGATGTCATTGAAGGTGCAGCCGGCCCCGCGCATGACCAGCGCGCCGGCGCCGAACAGCGCAAAATAGGCGGCGATCCAGTACGGCCCGGCGAGGCCGGGGCTCGCCAGCACCACCCCCCACAGACACGGGATATATAAAAGCCAGGTGCCGATGGGCCGATCCAGCCGCGCCAGGCGGCCATAGGGGCGGGCGCGCCCGGGGATCCAGCGGTCGAGCCAGTGCTCGGTGGGGATATCACTGGCGCCGGTTTTGGTGGGATCGATCATGATGTACTCTATCCCTCCCTGCGGCCCTGGCTCAAGCGGGCGGCAAAGCGTGGATTTACAATGGCGGCCCTATGGCGGATTCATGGATCAAATCACGGGTGTTCGTTGGCGGCGACCTTGATGGCGGCGCCGTCCTCGCGCTCGATGCCGGCCCGGCCCATCACCTGACCCATGTGCTCCGCCTCAAGGCCGGCGATGGGGTGGCCGTGTTCAATGGCCGTGATGGCGAATGGCACGCCCGCATCGACGGGATCAGGAAGGCATCGTGTTCGGTGGTGGTGGAGACCCAGCTCCGCCCCCAATCGCGCGAGCCCGATCTGTGGCTGCTGTTCGCCCCGATCAAGCGCGTGCCGATCAATTTCCTGGCCCAGAAGGCGACGGAACTCGGGGTCTCGGCCTTGTGGCCGGTGATCACCGCCCACACCCAGATCGCCCGCGTCAACACGGCCCGCTTACAGGCCAACGCCATCGAGGCCGCCCAGCAATGCGAACGGTTGGGGGTTCCCGAGATCTTCCAGCCCAAGCCCCTGGCCGAGGTCATGGACACCTGGCCCCGGTCCCGCCGCATCCTTTGGTGCGATGAAAGCGGCGGCGGTGAGCCGATCGCGGCGGCGCTGTCTGGGCTCAGGGAAGGGGGTGATACGGCTATTCCCCGGGCTGTTCCCTGGGCGGTGTTGATCGGCCCCGAAGGCGGCTTCGCGGCGACGGAGCTTGACGGGTTGCGTAAACTGCCTTTTGTTACCCCGGTGACACTGGGTCCCCGGGTCATGCGCGCCGATACCGCGGCGCTGGCGGCACTGGCGTGCTGGCAGGCGGTGCTTGGCGATTGGCAAACAAACCAAAGAAAAACCAGATCAGCAAAATCCTGAGCCCAAATGGCGAACCTCGAACCCATCACCCATAAGCGCCAATTGGCCGAATATCTCGAGGCCGGATGCAAGCCCCCGAGGCACTGGCGTATCGGCACCGAGCACGAGAAGTTTGCCTTCCGCCAAGACGACCTCACGCCGGTTCCCTATGGCGAGGCCGCCGCCAATGGTGGCACCGGCATCCGTGCCATCTTAGAAGGCATGCAGGCCTTCGGCTGGCAGCCGGTGGTGGAGGACGGCCGGCCGGTGGCGCTCTCGAAGGAAGGCGCCACAATCACGCTCGAGCCCGGCGGCCAGTTCGAGCTGTCGGGGGCGACGCTCGAGACCCTGCACCAGACCTGCAACGAGGTCCATGAGCACCTGGCCCAGGTCAAGGAGGTGGCGGGCGCCCTCGGTGTCGGGCTGTTGGGCATCGGCTTTCACCCCAAGGCGCGGCGCGATGACATGCCGTGGATGCCCAAGGGCCGCTACGGCATCATGAAGGCCTATATGCCGACCAAGGGGGCGTTGGGGCTGGATATGATGCTGCGGACCACGACGGTGCAGGTCAATCTCGACTTCGAGAGCGAGGCCTGCATGGTGCGGAAGTTCCGCATCGGCCTTGCGCTCCAGCCCATCACCACGGCGCTGTTCGCCAATTCGCCCTTCATGGAGGGCGCCCCGGTGGGATATCTCAGCTACCGCTCCCATATCTGGACCGACACCGACCCCGACCGCTGCGGCATCCTGCCCTTCGTGTTCGAGGACGGCATGGGCTTCGAGCGCTATGTCGATTACATGCTCGACGTGCCGATGTATTTCGTCTATCGCGGCGGCAAATACATCGATGCCGCGGGCCAGTCCTTCCGCGACTTCATGGCCGGACGCCTGCCGGCCCTGCCCGGCGAGACGCCGGTGATGGCAGACTGGCTCGACCATCTGACCACGGTGTTCCCCGAGGTCCGGCTCAAGCAGTTCCTCGAGATGCGCGGCGCCGATGGCGGACCGGCGCGGCGTATCTGTGCGTTGCCGGCGTTCTGGGTCGGGCTGATGTATGACGCAAGCGCCCTGGATGCGGCCTGGGATGCGGTCAAGGGCTGGAGCCGGGAAGACCATGAATATCTCCGTGCCGAAGTGCCGAAGCGCGCCCTGGCGACGCCGTTCCAGGGCCGGACGGTGGGCGATCTCGCCCTCGAAGTGCTGGAGATTGCAAGCGAGGGTTTGCGCCGGCGCCAATGTAAGGACCAGGCGGGCCGGGACGAAACCCGCCATCTCGACACCCTGATGGAGATCGCAAACGCAAGGCGCACCCAGGCAGAGGATCTGCTGGAGGCTTATCGGACTCGCTGGGACGGCAGTGTCGATCCGGTGTTCAAGGAGCTCGCCTATTGATGCGGGGGTTTGAGGAGGTAGGCCAAGGATGAGCGCGGTGCAGGATTATGACAGCGGCGAATTCGGCACCATTCGTGTCGTCGGCCGCGCCTGTCCACTGTGTGGCCGCGACAATGGCGATGTCACCCCCGACCGCCATTCCCGCGACATCTGGCACCTCAAGCACTGCCGGGATTGCGCCTTCGTCTATATCGACAAGGCGCCGGATTACGCGGCGCTGTTCGCCACCATGGCGTGGGAGCGCACCAGCAAGGCCGAGGAACGCCACCGGGCCGAGATCAGGCCAATATCCTACCGCGCCAGCAAATGGACCCGGGCGCGGATGCGCATCCTGCCCAGGAAGAAGATCCATCTGATGGTGGCGGACCACGCCAGGCCCGGAAACGTGATCGATCTCGGTTGCGGCGATGGCGGCGCCATGGATGAGTTGGCGGATGAATTCACCCCCTATGGCGTCGAGATTTCGGGCGAATTGGCCCATGCGGCCAATCAACGCTTCGCCCACCGCGGCGGCCACGCCGTCAACGCCCCCAGCATCGAAGGGCTGAAAAGCTTTGCCGACGGTTTCTTCACCGCGGCGACGCTGCGCTCCTATCTCGAACACGAGATGAATCCCGCCGGCGTGCTCAAAGCGCTGCACCGCACCCTGGCCCCGGGCGGCATCGCCATCATAAAAGTGCCCAATTACGCCTGTTGGAACCGGGCGGTGATGGGGGCGCGCTGGTGCGGCTTCCGGTTTCCCGATCACCTCAACTACTTCACGCCCCGGAGCCTCGGCGCCATGGCGGAAAAATGCGGCTATTCGGTGCGGTTCGGCTGGACCTATAAGCTCCCCACCAGCGACAACATGTACGCCCTCCTCGCCAAACAGGACGCCAAGTCCTGAGCCCGCTGGCCGGGGCGGTCAGCGGTACAGCGTGAGCACGCCGTCCTTGACCTCATAGGATTTGAGGTGGTTGAGGAAGCGCATTCCCAACAAGGATTGGTTCATCGCCGCGCCATTGACCGTGGCGGCGATAGCGTTGAGCCGGATCGGCCCCACCGTCAACTCACCGAGGGTCACCGGGGCGCCCTGGACGATGCCGTTGGCGGTGCGGTAGCTGCGGTCGAAGCGAAGCTTTGCCGGATCGAAACCGAGGCGCCGCGCATCGGCGGGGCTGAGCACGATGTCGGTGGCCCCGGTGTCGACCAGGAAGCGGATGGGGGTGCCGTCGATCCGGGCCTCGATCTGGAAATGGCCGCCGGCCGAGGCGCGGAAGCTGATGGCGCCGCCGTCGGTGACCACGGCGCGGTGGGGGAGCAGCTCGCCGAGGACACGGTCTTTGATGGCGCCGAGGTCATGGCGGAAGCTGTAGCCCAGGATCAGCACCAAGCCGATGCCGATCCAGGCCAGGGCGTTCTTGAACGCCGCCTTCAGTCCGATCCGCATGCCCACAAGCCAGGCGCTGCCCATCAGGGTCGCCAGCAGGACGTAGTAGACCACATGGACCTGGCCATCGCGGTCCGCCACCGCGTCGGGAAAGCGCCGGACCAGGAACAGCACCGTGAACAACACGGCGGCGATGAACCCGATGATCACCCACCAGGGCAGGCCGCGGCGTCCGCGTTCGGGGCCGTCACCGCCGGACCAGGGGCCTTCGGACATAAATTTTCGCTTACGTTGCCGTGCCGCCGACGGTGAGCCCATCGATCTTCAAGGTAGGCTGGCCGACGCCGACGGGAACCCCCTGGCCGTCCTTGCCGCAGGTGCCGACGCCGGGGTCGAGCGCCAAGTCGTTGCCGACCATGGAGATCCGGGTCAGCACGTCGGGGCCGTTGCCGATCAGGGTCGCGCCCTTGACCGCGGGGCCGATCTTGCCGTCCTCGATGTGATAGGCCTCCGAGGCGGAAAACACGAACT
>JAZFWG010000366.1:0-2621 GCA_036448135.1 Alphaproteobacteria bacterium | reverse complement strand
CTTCATTGAGGCAGGTATAGCCCGCCACATATGAAAGCGCGTCGGCTTCGGCAATGTGGCGTCCCTGGCGGCCGATGACGATGGCGAGCTCGCCCTCGTAATCAAGCTGGTCGGAATCCGGGGGCTTTAGGATCGGCTCGCCATGGGGCACGAAGGAATCCCGGAAGCGGCCGAAGATGGTCGGCCATTCGGGCGCCTGGTCGCCGTGCAGCGCCTGGCCATGGGCACTGTAGTTGCTGCCGACACAGATGATCTTTCGGGGCCGCGGGATCGGCATGAGGAAGGAAACATCCGTCAGCCCGAGATCCGCCTTGCCCCCTTCCGCCGCCCCGCGCAGCTCGTCGACCGCGCCGGCGGCGAAGACCTCGCGGAGATCGGTATAACGGGTCTCAAAAAAGAACGCGGCGGTGAGATCGATGATGCCATCACCGGTAACGACGCCGAACCCGTCCCTGGCGCCATGGTGGAAACTCACAAGTTTCATTGTGCCTCTCCCGGTTGATCGGCCGCCGCAACAAGCGACTAAAAGTCAGGCCGATTTGACGTACTCCGCCGCGGATTGCCCCGCCACCTTGCCGAACACCGCGCCGTTGATCAAGCCCGAGCCGCCGGGATAGTTGTGATAGAACACGCCGCCGACCATCTCGCCGGCCGCGAACAGGCCCGGGATCGGCCGGTAATCGGTGCTCTGGACCCGGGTTTCGGTGTCGATGCGCAATCCGCCGAAGGTGAAGGTGATGCCGCAGGTGATGGCATAGGCCTCGAATGGCGGCTCATCGATGGTGTTGGCCCAGTTGCTCTTGGGCAGTTCGATTCCCTTGGTGCAACGCCCGTCGAGGACGTTCGGATTGAACGGCACATTGGTTTGCACCGCCGCGTTGTAGTCCTTGATGGTGCGCAAGAACCCATCCGCATCGACGCCTTCCAGCTTCGCAGCAAGCCCTTCCAGGGTGTCGGCGCTCGCCTTGGTGACCTGGCGGATGCGGTATTCGTCGCGCAACAGATGGATGACCTTGGCGTCGAAAATCTGCCAGGCGAAATGGTTGGGCTGGGCCAGGACCTCGCGGCCGTATTTGGCGTAGGTGTAGTTGCGGAAGTCCGCGCCCTCATCGACGAACCGCTCGCCCCTGGCATTGACCATGAGACCGAAGGGATAGGAATGTTTCTGGAAATTGTCCCCCACCGCCAAATCGCCGAACTCGGGCGCGTTGAGCTCCCACCCCACCGCATGGCAGCCCGACCAGTTGCCCTTGGTCGAGGCGCCGATATCCTGGGCCATGCGGATGCCGTCGCCGGTGTTGTAAGGCGTGCCGCGGACCTTGGCGAGATCCCAGCCCGGCCCGAGATAGCGGGTGCGCATCTCGGGATTGGCCTGGAACCCGCCGGCGGCGAGCACCACCGCCTTGGCCGGGATGTCCTCAATGGCGCCCTGGTAACTGATCTTGACCCCCTGGACGCCAAAGCCGTCCGAAACCAGCTTGAGGGCGCGGGCCTCATAGCGGATCTCGACCCCGGCCTTGGTGGCGGACTTGGTCAGCATCTCCACCAGACCGGGACCGCCGCCGACGGACTCGAGGGTCAAGCCGCCCCAGAACTTGAACTTGCCATCGACCTTGAAGGCCTGGCGGCCATAGATCGGGACGAAGCGCACGCCTTGGGCGCGCATCCATTTCATCGTGGCGAAGCTCTGGCGCACCAGCACCTCGCACAGATCGGGATCGGTGCGGAACTGGGTCACCCGGAACATGTCGTCGAAGAACTGGTCTTCGGTGTAGGTGCCGAAATCGGTGTTGGCGATCTCGTCCGGGGTGAGATCGGTGACGATCTCTTTCAGATCATCGACCCCGTTATAGGCGAAGCGGATGGCCCCGGCGGTGAAGCGGCTGTTGCCGCCGCTTTCGTCCTCGGGCGAGCATTCCAGGACCAGGACGCTGGCGCCGTTCTCCCGGGCCGAAAGCGCGGCGCATAGGGCGGCATTGCCGGCCCCGACGATGACGACGTCATAACCCTTAGAGGGCATGGTTCAACCTCCGTTTCAAACTGGGCCGCGTTGGGGATGCCCTCATGCGGGGATTTTCAGCGAGCCATCTTTCTTCATGGCTTCGATGGCGTCAAAATAGGGCTTCTCGTCGATATATTCGCCCATCTGCGATGTCACCCCGGCCTTTTCGCACTCGATGAGGAATTCCAGGTGGCAGCGGTACGGCTGGTCCTTGTATTCCAACTGGGCGCCGCCGTCCTTGTAACTGATGTCGTTGCCGCGGTAGCCGGCTTCCTTCTGATCCGAGAACGGATAGCGCAGGCTGCCCAGCGCGGTGGCGGCATAGCGGCAGGGCTCCTTGCCCTTGTTGAAGTGCAAATGGAACATCTGCTCCGGCGGGGCGAACACCCAGCCATGCTCCCAGTCGAAGCGCACATAATCCTTGTCGTCCTCGCCTTCGTACCAGAACACCGAATAGCCCTTGCCGCGCACACAGAACACGTGGAAGTCCGGCCCATGGCGGTGGCCCTTCTTGTAGGTACCGACCGGCATCTCCGAGGCGTGGGCGTGCATGGTGCCGTCGGCCATGATCATCATCATGTTCGAGCACCCCTTGCCCCGCGCCTCCCATTCCTTGAGC
>JAZFWG010000365.1:0-3317 GCA_036448135.1 Alphaproteobacteria bacterium | reverse complement strand
AAGGTGATGTTCATGCCGTCCGCGGCATCAATATCAAGGTCGAACATGGCCAATTCTATACCCTTCTGGGCCCAGCCGGTTGTGGCAAGACCACGACGCTCAGGGCGCTGGCGGGGTTGGAGCGGCCCGACCAGGGTGAGATCACCATCGGTGATGAAGTCGTCTTTTCGTCGGACCGCGGCGTCGCCATTCCGCCTTACAAGCGCGATATCGGCATGGTGTTCCAGTCCTACGCCATCTGGCCCCATATGGACGTCTTCAACAACGTCGCTTTTCCTTTGCAGGAAATGAGGGGGCGGTATTCCAAGCTGGAAATTCGCGAGAAAGTCCTCAAAGCGCTCCATCTGGTGCAGCTCGATGGCCTCGAGGACCGGCCGGCGCCGTTCCTCAGCGGCGGCCAGCAGCAGCGTCTTGCCTTGGCGCGGGCCCTGGTGCGGGAACCCAAGGTCCTGTTGCTCGACGAGCCGCTGTCGAACCTAGACGCCAAGCTCAGGGAAGAGACCCGTTTGGAGCTGCGCGAGCTGGTCAAGCGTCTCGACATCACCACGGTCTATGTCACCCATGACCAGCTCGAGGCCTTGACCATGTCCGACCGCGTCGCCGTCATGGACCAGGGCGAGATCGTCCAGGAGGCCACGCCGGTGGAAATTTACCGCACGCCGTCGGCGCGGTTCGTCGCCAATTTCATCGGCCTGACCAATTTCATCGAAGGCAAGGTCAAATCACCGCCGCACAACGGGTCCGCGCTGGGCGAGGTGAAAATCCAGACCGGATCGTTGAGGTGCATTCTGCCCAAGGGGGTCAAGACCGGTGACAAGGTCGTGGTGGTGGTTCGCCCCGAGGATATCAGCATCACCGATGGCGCCGCCGCCGAAGGCAAGAACGTCCTCGAGGGTACGGTGGCGTCATCGCTGTTCATGGGCGACACCGTGGAATACCAGATCGCCCTCGGCGATTCGATTATCCGCCTCAAGCTTCATCCGTCCGTCACCTATGCCAACGGCGACACCATCCGGTTCGAACTGCCGGCGGAAAGCTGCCGCGCCCTGGCGAACTGATTGGGCGGCATCGCGGCTTGGGCCGGGTGGGCACCGGTCCACGCCACGCCTTGATGTTCTCGGCGCGCGGGCGCAATCATGGTTGAGAAAGTGATCAAGTCGGACGCCGAGTGGCGGGCGCAACTGTCCTCCGATGGCTACGCCATCTGCCGGCAAAAAGGCACCGAGCCCGCCTTCACCGGCGAATATTACAACACCAAGACACCCGGCATATATGACTGCGTGTGTTGCGGCCAGGAACTGTTCGCGTCCGGCGACAAGTTCGATTCCGGCACCGGGTGGCCCAGTTTCACCAAGCCGGCCGGACCCAACCGGGTGGCTTTGGCCCAGGATGAAAGCTTCGCCATGGTCAGGACCGAGGCGCTGTGTAGCCGTTGCGACGCCCATCTCGGCCATGTCTTCGAAGACGGCCCAGCGCCAACGGGCCTGCGCTACTGCATCAATTCCGCCGCCCTCAAGCTAGACACTGGAGAATAAGGGTGCCTTTGGCTGCAGGTTGTCGCAGCGTGTTCCTAGGCTTGGCCATAACGGCATTCTCGATTCCCGTTGCTTCATGGTCCGCCATGGGCCCCGAATGGGTCCTCATGGGCCGCCATGGTGGCTGCACCTCCCTTGCCGCGGCGGCGGGGCGCAAGCCCGTGTTCGAAGGGGTCTCCAACCCACGCGAACTCGCCGCCAAGCTGCGCCGCCAGGGCGTGGAGGTCCGTACCAAGGATGTGGTTGCCGGTGGTGTCACAATGGTGGAAGTCACCGCCCCGGCGCGCGGCTTATACCTGATGTTCGTCCCCGCCGAACTCTGCGCCAAGCTGAAAAATCAGGGATAATTCCCTAGCCCAGGGCGTCGATCTTGGCGGCCATGATGAAGTCGTTTTCGTGAAGGCCTTTGATCTTGTGGGTATAGAGCAGCACCGTGCAATAGCCCCAGCCGACACCGAGATCCGGGTGATGGCCTTCGCTTTCCGCCAACTCGCCGATCTTGACGGCGAAAGCCATGGCCTGGGCGAAATTGGAAAAGCTATATTTGCGTTCGATCCGGTCGGCGTCGTCCGATAGCGTCCAGTCCGGGGTTTCATTCAGGAATTTTTCGGCGTCGTCGCGCAGCAGCGGCGGAATGCCGCCTCGGCACGGCACACAACTCTTCGCGGTCAGGCCCACGGTGCGATCTCCTTGTTAAATTTTGCCACCTCTTGAGAGATAGGAGTTTTTGGCGGGCGGATCAACCCGATCCGGAACCGCGCGCGCGCACCATCGCCGCCACCGTCAAGGCCGCCATGGCGGCGGCAAGATGTTTGAGGCCATGGCCGCTGATGGCGCCGCCAAGCAGGGCGTAAATACCATGGTCCAGCTTCTCCAGAACCATGGCCAGGGCGAACCAGCCGAGCGTCATCCACAGAGTGCGCCCGGTGCCATGGCGGTCCCGGAACAACAGGCAGATCAGGGGAATGCCGAGGGCGGGGAAGTACTGAATGGCGAAATAGAGGTTTAAATTGCCGTGGCCGAGTTGTTCGCCGAGGTGCCAGTACAACAGCGCGGCGGCGGCGGCCGCGATCAGGGGCGCCAGTACCACGGCGGCGGCCTTGACGTCGATGCGGTCGGCGATCACGGCGCACAACAGGGCCATGAAGGCCATGGTCATGGCGAGGCGGTCCCACAACAGGGTCGAGTTGGAGGGATCGAGATGATAGTAAGCCGAGCCGAAGGCGGTCAGCGCCACGCCGAGGAAAAAGACCTGGTAGGTCACGCCTTCCCAGTTGCCGGCCAAGGCCGCCCGGTATTTCCGGGACGAGACCACCGTGAGGCCAAAGATGCCGGCGGCGAGAAAGCCGAGGTTGGTGATCACATCGCCGGCATGGGAAATGCCGAGCCAGACCCTGTCATCGGCGAAACGGTGATAGGCGAGAGGCTGGGGCACCGGCGGGATCGCCAGGGCCACCGCCAGGGCAAGGAGAAAAGCCGCGGCAACGGCGGCGATGCGAATGGCGGGATCGAGAGACCTCAGATATGTCAGCGGCGTAACCCTTTGTGAGCACACAGCCTAGAGGTTCACGATGGCCTTTTCGACCAGGCCGCGATCAAGGCGGTGCGGGACGCTCAGGTAATCGCACATGGAGATGGCTTGTTCGATGATGAACTTGGGGTGGAACCGGGCGAGAGGCGCCACGCCCTTGGGATAGAACTCGTCGAAAAGATAACGGAGCACGTCATCGGACAGTTCGAGGCCGCGGCGCGCGCATTCCCGCCGGAAGATCTCCTCGTAAT
>JAZFWG010000364.1:0-4039 GCA_036448135.1 Alphaproteobacteria bacterium | reverse complement strand
TAGGGGCCGAAATAAAGCCCGGGATTGGCGGTGTCGGTGTCGTAGCGGGTGCGGTGGCGGTACTGGGCCGGGTCCTTGAACTTCTCGGCCTCGAGATGGGCCGGCAGCAGCCTGAAATCATTGATGGCGTTGTAGTCGAAGGTCACCCGGTCGAAATGGAGCGTAAAGGTCTTGGCGTCCTTGACGTCGATTTTGAGGATACGCCGGTAAAGCTCGCCCTGGGCGACGCCCGATTGGGGATGGCGGCCGACCTTGTAGGTGAACAGCACATCGGAGGTGGTGACGTCGGTGCCGTCGCCCCATTTGGCCTTGGGCCGGATGGTGTAGGTGACGGCGATGCCGTCCTTGCCCTTGGGTGTCTTCTCGCGCACCGCCAGGCCGTTCTCGATGGTCGGCAGGGTGACGCACAACATGCAGATCAGTTTCCACGACTGGTCATGGACCGTGAACGGGCGCCGCGTCATGTCGAGGACGTAGGTCTTCGCCAGCATGGATTCGATGTTGGGGTTGAGCGTCGCCGGGAACTGGGTCATGCCGATGATGAGCTGGTCCCGCGCCTTGGCTTCGCGGTCGGCCTTTGGTCCCAGCAATACCCATCCCAGCCCCAGCGCCACGGCAAGGCCGAGAACAAGGGCGAAAATCTTCCACGGCGGTGACGGCATCAGAGGCGTCAACCGGTCTCCGCACCGCCATGGGCGGCGGACCATTTATCTGGGTCGGCCAGATAGTCGCGGAACTGGGCCAAGGCATCGGGTGTCCAGAGGCCTTGGCGCTCGGCCTCATCGGCCACGTCCCACCAGGTCGAAAGGTAGGTTAGCTCAACCCCTTCCTTGCCCAGGCGCTCCAGCGCCTGTTTGAATATATCGTAATAAAACACCACGAAGGTGCGGTCGATTTTCCCGCCAGCCTTGCGCACGGCGTTGATGAAGTTGAGCTTGCTGCCGCCGTCGGTGGCCATGTCCTCGACCAGAAGCACGCGGCAGTCCATCTCCATCACCCCTTCGATCTGGCCCATCCGGGCGAACCCCTTGGGCTGTTTGCGGACATAGAGCATGGGAAGGGTGAGCCGGTCGGCGATCCATGCGGCGAACGGGATGCCCGCGGTCTCGCCGCCGGCGATGGCGTCGTACGCGCCCGGCCCGGCGTCGCGGGTGAGGGCATCTATGGAGAGATCGATGATGGTGCGCCGCGCCTCGGGAAAGGAAATGATGCGGCGGCAATCGATATAGACCGGACTGGCGCGGCCCGAGGTCAGAATGAAGGGGTCTTCGGGACTGAAATTGATGGCGCCGATGTCGAGCAGGATCCGCGCGACTTTAGCGCCGGCGTCGTTGTCTTGAGGCGCGGGCTGGGTTGCGGGCATGGGTGGCTCCGGGGGTTGGTGGTGTGGTCTTTGTTTAAAAGGAATCGCCACCCGAGACAAACCTTTTCGTCCCACTTCGGGGCGGTTTGCCCGTGACGCCTTGGTGGTGGCGGAGATGGTTGGTGGCGGAGATGGCGGCAAAAATGCTAAGCCGGACCCTAGCCGATAACCTAAGCCAACGCCCCCGGAACCTTGACCATGACCGAGGCCAATCCCTTATCCGCAAGCCGCATCTGGGTGCTGGTGGACGGCATCTCCGGCCATGACAGCCAGAGCCTCGGTGTCGCCGAGGCCCTGGAGGCGGACTTCGAGACCAAGCCCATCGCGCTCACCGGCGTTGCCGCCGTGGCCGCCGGGCTGCGCTCGGCGACTTTATTGCGCTGGGCGGGCCGGGCCGCGCTGCCATCGGCGCCGCCCTGGCCCGATGTTGTGATCGCCACCGGCTCACGTCTCGGCGCCGTCGCCCGCGCCATCAAACGCCAATGCGGCGGCAAAAGCTTTCTCGCCCAGATCATGTCGCCGGGCGCCGGTGCGGCGGACTTCGACCTCATCGCCGCGCCCCGCCATGACCGCCAGGGCACCGCGCCCAACCGGATCGAGACCACCGGCGCGCCCCACCGGGTGACGGCTGCACGCCTGGCGGACGCCGCCGGGCAATGGCGCGGGCGCTTTGAGCATTTGCCGCGGCCCTGGATCGCTGTGCTGGTGGGCGGCGCGACGCGAAGGCGCGCCTTCGACGCCCGGCTTGCCGCCGAACTTGGCCACAAGGCCAGCGCCTTGGCGCGGGGCCGGGGCGGGTCGCTCTTGGTGTCCACCAGCCGCAGGACCATGGACGGCGCGGCGGCGGCGTTTGAGGCCGCCATCGATGCGCCTTGTTATGTGCACCGCTGGCAAGCGGACGAGGGGGATGGAAATCCTTATTTCGGAATTCTCGGCCTTGGCGACGGGGTCGTGGTTACCGGCGATTCCATGTCCATGTGTTCCGAGGCCTGCGCCACCGGCAAGCCGGTCTATATCTTCGCCCCGCCGGCGATCACCAAGCCGGCCTACGGGCGCCTGCACCGGGAGCTTTATGATCTGGGCCAAGCCCGGCCGCTGGCGGAAACCTTCGAGGATTGGAGCTATCCGCCCTTGGATACGGCGGCAGAGATCGCGGCCGTGATTCGCCAGCGCTTCGCCCGATACCGGTAAAAAGGCCGTGCCCGGCGTCCCCCCGGCGTCCCCCCGGCGTCCCAGGGCCTGCCAATCGCCGCGATTGACGGCTGGGCTTTAGGGGGTTAGCCTACCCGCAACCAACAAATGGCCGATTGGCCACAAAAATGCTTCAGGGAGACGTCATGATCACTTCACATTCCGTGACCCGTGGCGCCATGGCGGCGGTTGCCGCCAGGAGTCCCTCGCAACCAGATCTGGCCGGAAGACCGGCCTTCGGGGTTAACCGTGTTACCTAATTAAGGTAGCAGCAGCACGGTTGGGGGGAGCTTCGGCTCCCCCCTTTTTATGGCCGGCTCAGCCGCGTATCTCGATCAACTCGCCGTCGGGGCCGCGAAAGACGGCGCGGCTGACGCCCTGTTTCTTCTCCTCCTCATCTCGCGGCGTAGACGGTCTGGGCGCGATCACGGTCTCCAAGCCCTTGGCCATCAGCGACTTGACGGCGGCGTCGAAATCCACCGGCTCGAGACAGATATGAAAGCCCGACATGGTCTGGTTGGGCCGCGAGGTCATCTCGAGCAAGGTATCGCCAAGCCTGAGGAAGGTGTTGGTGCCGGTGCCGTCGGTGCGTGCGTGCTCGGAGGTTTTCTCGAAGCCGAAATTGTCCACATAGAACGCGACCGAGCGCGCTGAGTCGGAACAACAGATGGCGACATGGTCGAGGCGTTTGAACATGGCTTTTCCCTCCCTTGGTGGGGACTAAATATTGAACTCGGTCGAGCGGTCGGTGTCGTGGCGCGCGCCCATCACCGCGCCGGTACGCGCGAAGACGCCGTCGATCTGGGCCAAGTCTTCCGGGCTTAACGCCACCTCGGCGGCGGCGGCGTTTTCCTCGAGATGGGCGATCTTGCCGGTGCCCGGCAGGGGGACGAAGAATTCACCCTGATGGAGGATCCAGGCCAGCGCCAATTGGCCGAGGCTGCAGGACTTGGCCTCGGCGATGCCCTTGATGCGGTCCAACAGCGTCAGATTGTGGGCCAGGGCCTCGTCATCGAAGCGCGGCGCGCGGCGGCGTCCGTCCTTGGCTCCAAGTTGGTCGAGGCTAGAGATGGCGCCGGCAAGGAAGCCGCGGCCGAGCGGGTAGTAACTTAAGAATCCGATGCCGAGTTCGCGCACCACCGGGATGGTGTCGGACTCATAGTCGCGGAACCACAGGGAATATTCACTTTCCACCGCGGTCAAGGGATGGGTGGCGTGGGCGCGGCGGATGGAATCGGGCCCAGCCTCCGACAGCCCGAGATAACGGACCTTGCCGGCCTCCACCAGCCGCGACATGGCGCCCACCGTATCCTCGATCGGCACCTGGGGATCGACCCGGTGGAGGAAATAGAGATCGATATAATCGCACTTAAGGCGGGAGAGCGAGGCGTCGCAGGCCTTGGCGACATATTCGGGCCGGCCATCCACCAACCGGTCGCCGCGTTCCGGGTGGCTCCGCATATTGCCGAACTTGCTGGTAAGGAC
>JAZFWG010000363.1:0-4165 GCA_036448135.1 Alphaproteobacteria bacterium | reverse complement strand
TCGAGAACCCGACCGACGTCAATGAATTCATGGTCCCGATCCGGCACACCGAGCTCGAGCCCGAATTGACCGTGGGCTCCGGCATCCGCCTGATCACGGGCAAGTATTTCGACGGCGGCACCGACCTCGGCTACAACCGCATGAATTTCCGCTGGGGCAATGTCGGCACCTACCAGATCTCGCCCGGCTCGCATATGTGGCAGGTGGTCTCGCAATACTACAAGGAGGACGAGCCGATTCCGATCACGATGAGTTTCGGCGTCCCGCCGGCGGCGACGTTGTTGGCCGGCGCCGGATTCGATTACGTGATCCTGCCGCAAGGCTGCGACGAAGTCGGCGTCGCGGGCGCGGCGCAGGGCTCGCCCATGCGCATGGTCAAGGCGCGGACGGTCGACGCGATGGCGCTGGCCGACGCCGAGATTGTCCTCGAAGGCTACGTCCATCCGCGCGACCGGCGCTACGAGACCGCGGAATCCGAAGAGGCCGGCATTCAGGGACGCTTCCACTTCCATCCCGAATGGGCCGGCTATATGGGCAAGGCCTATAAGGCGCCGACCTTCCACGTCACCGCCCTCACCATGCGCAAGCGCGAGAGCAAGCCGATCATTTTCCCGCTCGGCGTGCACACCGCGGATGACGCCAATATCGATACCTCGTTCCGCGAATCCGCCATCTTCAATCTGTGCGATCGCCTGCAGCCGGGCATCGTCCAGAACGTCCACATCCCCTACTGCATGACCGACTGGGGCGGCGCCATCATCCAGGTCAAGAAGCGCAACAAGATCGAGGAAGGCTGGCAACGCAACTTCCTGACCGCCATCCTGGCGTGCTCGCAGGGCGCGCGTCTCGTCATCGCCGTCAGCGAAGACGTCGACATCTATGACATGGACGACATCATGTGGTGTCTGACCACCCGGGTGGACCCGCGGAACGATATCCTCAACCCCCATCCGGGCGGCATCGGCCAGACCTTCATGCCGGCCGAACGCATGACCGCGGGCGGCGAGCAATGGACCGCCGCCAACACCCGGTTCGAGGGCGGCATGGGCATCGACGCCACCGTGCCCTACGGCTACGAGCAGGACTTCCATCGTCCGGTCTATCCCATAGACAAGGTGAAGCCGGAAGATTTCTTCACCGCGGAGCAGATCGAGAACGCCAGGTCCCGCATGCAGGGCTGGGTCCTGTCGCTGGCGCGCACCGGCCGCTAGGCTAGGAGCAGGATGCCGCAAAAGGAGCGCCCTGATGCTCGAACCCTATCGGGTTCTTGACTGTTCGGACCAGCTGGGCTGGCTCGCCGGGCGCATCCTCGCCGATCTCGGGGCCGACGTCATCAAGGTGGAACCGCCCGGCGCGACGCTGGATGATCCGGCGTGGCGCGCCAACAATGTCAACAAGCGCCTGGTTTCCCTCGATCTCGGCACCGCAGCCGGCCGAGCCGCCATCCGACGCATGGCGGCAAGCGCCGATTTCCTGATCGAGACCGCGGCGCCCGGCAGCGCCGAGGCCGATCTGTTCGACCCCGATGCCCTCAATGCCGCCAATCCCAAGCTGATCCATATCTCCGTCACCCCGTTCGGACGCACCGGGCCGCGCGCCCAATGGCTGGCGTCGGACATTGAGTTCATGGCCGCCGCCGGCGCCATGTCGCTGGCCGGCGAGCCCGGCGGTGAACCGCTTCGGGTGTCGGTGGCGCAATCCTACAGCTGGGCCGCGTCCCAGGCCGCCGTCGGCGCCATGGTGGCGCTGACCCACCGCACCGCGACGGGCCGCGGCCAGCATGTGGATGTATCCGCCCAGGCCGCCGTGATCGCGTCGATCGCCTTCTCGCCGGCCTATTGGGACATGCACAGGGAGAATCCGACCCGGGCCGGCGCCTTCATGACCGGCCGTTCGGTTCACGGCGCCAATTACCGCGTGTTCTGGCCATGCAAGGACGGCTATATGAATTTCATCATCTATGGCGGTGTCGCCGGGCGGCGGACCAACCAAGCGGTAACGTCGTGGATGAAGGACGCCGGCGCCGAGCTTGGCGCCATTGCCGATATCGATTGGGCGGTGTTCGATCCCACCCAGGCGACCCAGCAAGAGGTCGACGCCATCGAGGGCCCGATCGGCCGGTTCTTCCTGACCCTGACCAAGGCCGAGTTCCTCGACGGCACGTTCCAGCGTGAAATGTTGGGCTATCCCGTCAACAATGTGGCCGACATCGCCGCCGATCCGCAGTTGGAGGCCCGCGGCTTCTGGCAGGACATGCCGGGCCCCGATGGCGGCACCGAACGGTTCTGCGGCGGGTTCGCCATCGTCGATGGCGAGCGCCTCAAGGTGCGCCACCCGGCGCCATCACCCGGCCAGCACAGCCGCGAGGTGTTGGGCGAGTTCGGCTTCTCGGCCCCAGAGATCGACCAGCTCGTGGCCAGCGGCGGAGCGGCCGAATGAGCGGCGTTCCCCAGGCCCTGGACGGCATCAAGGTCATCGAAGTCGGCGGCTATGCCGCCGGCCCCTGGATTGGCAAGATCCTGGCCAACTACGGCGCCAAGGTGGTCCATGTGGAATCCCGCGACCGCCCCGACGGTTTCCGCCTGCAATATCCCCCCTTCAAGGACCACAAGCAGGGCATCAACTCAAGCGGCTGTTTCGCCTACTTCAACGATTCCAAATACGCGGTCACCCTCGACGTCAAGAAGCCGGGCGGCATCGAACTGGGCCGCCGCCTCGCCGACTGGTGCGATGTGCTGATCGAAAACATGCGCCCCGGCGTCATCGACCGCATCGGCCTCGGCTATGAGGATCTGAAAAAGACCAACCCCGGCATCATCATGCTGTCGACCTGCAATATGGGCCAGACCGGCCCGCGCTCCGCCAGTGGCGGGTTCGGCTCCCAGCTCTCGGCGCTGGCCGGGTTCTGCGGCCTCACCGGGTTTCCCGACGGCTCGCCGCAGCTGTTGTATGGTCCCTATATCGATTTCGTCGCCGCCCTGGTGGGCGCGCCGGCGATCCTCGCCGCCATCGACCGCCGCCAACGCACCGGCGAGGGCGCCTATATCGATGTCGCCCAATATGAATGCGGCGCCCATTTCCTGTCCGGCGCCTTGTATGACTATCACGCCCATGGGCGCATCGCCGACCGCGCCGGCAATGACGATGCGGTGGCCGCGCCCCACGGCGCCTATCCGTGCCGGGATGATCAATGGCTGGTGCTGTCGTGCTGGGACGACGGGGAATTCGCCCGCCTCGCCGATACCATCGGTGAGGAGTCCTGGGCCCAGGACAAGAAATTCTCCACCGCCGATGCCCGGCGGCAAAACATCCAAGCCCTTGATCGTGGCATCGCCGCGTGGTGCGCGCCCCAGGACGCGGACGCCGCCGTGGCCGCCCTCCAATCCGCCCGGGTCCACAGCTACAAGGTCAACACCGTCGCCGATCTGTACAGCGATCCCCAGTTGAGCCACCGCCGGATCTGGCGGGTACGCAAGCATCCGGTGATCGACGATCAGGCCTATTATTATCCGGGTTTCGATTTGTCCGAGAACCCGGGCGACGTGGTCGCGCCGGCGCCGACGCTCGGCGGCGATAACGATCTCGTGTTCAAGGGTTTCCTGGGGCTGACCGACGAAGAGTTCGAGACCTACCAATCCCAGGGCGTCATTTAGCAACGCCGATGGGTTCATAAGAAACCGGGCGGCGATCCTGAAGGGCGATCAGCTCAAGCGGACATAGTCGAAATCGAGGGGCTGAGCGTTGATCCCCTTGGCCGGCGGGGCAATCCAGTTGGCGACCTTGCCGGGCTCGGTGACCCCAGCCATCAGGGATATGACATAATCCCTGTCTTCATTCGTCGGCAGCCATTCGCCGTGGGAGCGGTCCCACTCGGCCTCTTTCAGCAGATTGCCGTCGGGGGACACCTTGACGTTGGAGAACAGCCCGATGGCCCGGTGGAAGCCCCGGTGGGGCAGCCTCAGGGTGAAATCGATGCCATGGTTGCGGATGATCTTGTTCCACTTGTCGATACCGCGCTGGCAGTCCTCGATGTAATCGTCCCGCAGGCGCTCGTTGATGGCGTTCAACGCCGGCGCCTGGATCTGGATGATGGAATCCCCGGCGATCTGGGACACCGGATAGGTCTCTTCCAGGAGCTTGTGGTCATCCTTGAGCTTGGCTTCAT
>JAZFWG010000362.1:0-4378 GCA_036448135.1 Alphaproteobacteria bacterium | reverse complement strand
GGCCACCGCCAGCTCGTCCACCAGTTTTCGGCCGTCGCTAAACGTGATTTCGACCCGGGCGCCCTGGGCTTTCTTCAAGGGGTCCGGCTCATCGTCGTAGCGCCGGTTCCACTCGGCATCCTCGATGGTCTTGATCTTGCGCCACAGCGCCACCGTATCGGGCCGGTGGCGGCGGTCCCAGTCATAGCTGCGTTCATGGTGCCATTCGCCATCCTGAAGCGCGATGGCAAAGATGAACATGGCGGAATGATCCAGGGTCTCGCGCGAGGCGCCGGGATCATATTTCTGCGGATCATTGCTGCCGCTGCCCATGACCATGTGGGTGTAGCGTTTCGAATAGATGTCGATGTGTTCGATGGCGTCGAAATCATCGATCTTGCCGCGCATCTCGAAGGCGAGATCGATGATGGGCTGGCCGTGATAGCCCGCCGAATAGGCCTTGGTGTAGGTCTTTAAGATCCCGCGCCGGGGCGTGTCTGGGTCGGGAAGGGTCACATGATAGCGGCCATCGGCACCATCGAGCAGGGTGGCGATGATGCCGTAATCCCCTTCATAGATCGGGCTGGGGCCGGTTTCCCCGCGCATGGCCCGGTCCACCGCCTCGATGGCGCATTTGCCAACATGGCCGGGCGCATAGGCCTTCCAGCTGGAAATGGTGCCCTTGCGGCACTGGCGCGTTGCCGTCGCCACATGGGCGGCATGCTGGATGGCCTGGTAAATCACCTCGGTCTCCAGTTTCAAAAGCGCGCCGATGCCGGCCACGATCGAAGGCCCGAGATGGCCCACATGGTCGATGCGATGGGACGCCAGGGCCATGGCGTCGCAAAGGGCGGTCTGGACCTGATAGGCCGTGGCGATGCCGCGGATCACGTCGCGGCCGTTGCGCCCGCATTGCTGGGCGACGGCGATGATGGACGGGATATTGTCGCCGGGGTGGGCCGGTTCGGTGGACATGAAGGTGTCGTGGAAATCGAGCTCCCGGACCGCGGTGGAATTGGCCCAGGCCGCCCATTCGCAGTCAAACCGCCGATCTTGGGACAGCCCCATGAGTGTGGCACCGCCCTGGCGGGGATGGGCCAGCGCCTGGGACCGGGCATTGGCCACCGGGTCCCGGTTGATGGCGGCCAACGCCACGGCGGCGTTGTCGATGACCCGGTTGGTGACCATGTCGTCGACTTCCGCGTCATCGGGCCAATCCGCCGCCGCCATATCGGCGAGCTTCCAGGCGAGCTGGCTTTGCTTGGGCGGCAAGGCATCCGGAGGGTAGACCTTGACCTCGACGGTCTCAAAACCCATGGCGTCGCCTTCGGTTAGCCCCGCCCCACCCTAGACGGAAGGCTTGCTCACGGCCAACCTCTTGCGGATGAAGCGGATCAGCGGCGGGCCGACGAAAGTGAAGATGAACAGCCCCCACAGGACCTGGGCGATGGCGCTGGAAAAGAATAGGTCCGGGGAATCGAGGCCGATACGCCAGGCACGCATGAATTCGCGCTCGAACAACCGCCCGAGGATGATGCCCAGCAACATGGCGACAACCGGGTAATTGAATTTCTTCATGATGTAGCCGAGGCAGCCGAACGCCACCATGGCCGCCATGTCGAACAGGTAATTGTTCCTAGCGAAACCCCCCATCAGGCAGAACACGGAAATAATCGGCACCATCATCTTCAGGTTCAGCAGCGCCACCCGGTAAGCGAAGAAGGCGAGCACGATGCCGATCACAAGGATGCAGAAGGCGGCGAAGAACTGGCTGATGAGGACCGCATAGGCGACATCGCCCGAGAAATGGAACAATCGCGGCCCCACATACATGCCGTGGTAGCTCATCACCACCAACAGCACCGCCATGCTGCCGCTGCCCGGAATCCCCAGGGTCAACATCGGGACCAAGGCGCCGCCAACCACCGAGTTGTTGGTGACATCGGCCGCGATCAGACCTTCCGGCGCACCCTTGCCGAACATCTTCTTGCGCTCGGGCGAGGCGAAGGAGAGGGCTTGTTGGTAGGCGACAAAGGTGGCGACAGATGCCCCGGCGCCAGGCAAGGCGCCGATGCCGACGCCGATGGCGCCGCCGCGGATCAGTTCCCAGGGGTACTTAAAGGTGACCTTGAGGCCGCTGATGATGCCGGCGAGGCCAATATGTGTGCCCGGCAGGTCCTCTCCCTCCTTCAAAAGCCGGGACAGGCCCTTTTCCACATAGACCAGCACTTCGGAAAACCCGAGCAGCCCCACCAGGGCAGCGATGAGGGGAAGCTGGTCGAACAAATAGACGATGCCGAAGGTACCCCGGTGCTGGCCGAAGGTGGGGTCGGTGCCCGTGGTCGCCAGCAGCAACCCGAACATCCCGGCGAACAGGCCCTTGGCGAGCCCGCCGGCCGAAAGCTGCGCGATCACGGCGAGGCCGAACAGGATGACGATGCAGATTTCCGCCGGCCCGAACCTGAGCGCAAGGGACGCGATCTGCGGCGACAGCAACAATGACGCGGTGCCGCCGATCAAGGCGCCGATCACCGACGCCATGATGCAGATGCCCAGCGCCCAGGCCGCCTTGCCTTGCTTCATCAGGGGAAATCCATCGAAAGCGGTGACCGCGCCCCCGGCGGTCCCCGGGATGTTCAACATCACCGAGGGGAAGGAGTTCCCCATCTCGGCACCGGCATAGATGCTGACGCCTAACATGAGCCCGAGTTCGGGGCTCAGCACCAGGAGGACCGGCAGCAACATGGCGAGCGTCCCCGATGAGGTCAGCCCGGGCATGCCGCCGATGAACATGCCGATCAGGACACCGAGGGGGACGATCCAGAAGTTGGTGAGAAAGAGCTGAAAGCCCTCGAAGAAGACATCCGGCATGTCAGCCCCCCAGGAAGGTGAGCGGCCCCACCGGCAGATCCTGGCCTAAAAGCCCGGCGAACACGAAATGGACCACCAGCGCCATGGCCACGGCGATGATCAGGCTGGCGACAAGATTCCTCAGTTCGATCGCCCAGAGGACGAACAGGATGTAGAGCAAGAACCCGATGACATAGCCGAGATACGGCAGCGCGATAACCAGTGCGAGGGAGGCGAGCACCACCAGGATCACACGCCGGGCGCCGCCCTGGGCCAGCACCTTGTCTTCGCCCTCGCCCTCGCCGCCGTCGCCCTCCATCGCCTTGGAAGGCTTGAGGATATCGCTGATGACGGCGATCAATCCCAGCATCACCATGGGGGTGGCGATGACATAGGTGTAGATGATTGTCGCCTCTTGGAACGGGCCGGTGGTCAGCTCCCAAAGGGCATAGCCCGCATAGGCGAATGCCAATAGGGGGACGACCAACAGACCCCTGTAAGCCTTAAGAACACGCACCCTGTACCTCCTGCCCTGCCTGATTTTATAATGGCCCGATGGGATCACCGGTTGGAACAACTAACGAATTCTATCAGGTCATTCGTGACAATGGGGTTTTTACAGCCCCCCGGCTCCCAATATGAAAGGGTCTGAGTGATGGCGGCAACATCCAACAGTGAAGCGGTTATTGACGAGCTTTGCCGCTATATTGCCGGCGCCCTCGACCAAGGGCTTGGCGCCGACGTCACCGCCAAGACCCAGGACCATATCCTCGACACCTTTGCCGCCATGGTGTCCGGCTCCAGGCTCGATCCGGGACGGATGGCGATCAAATACGCCCGCACCCTCGGGGGTGCGCGCGAGGCGCTGGTGGTGGGCACGCGGCTGATGACCACGGCCATCAACGCCGCCCTTGCCAACGGCATGATGGCCCATGCCGACGAGACCGATGATTCCCATCTCGCGTCGCGGTCCCATCTCGGCTGTTCCATCGTGCCCGGCGCCCTGGCCATGGCGGAAAAGGCCGGCCGGGGCGGCAAGGCGCTGTTGCGCGCCGTGGCGCTCGGCTACGATGTGGGGGCGCGGTTCAACCTCGCGCTCAATCTGGGCGGCATCGACGACTATTCGCTGTGTACCCACAGCCATGGGCCGGGCTTCGGCACCGCCGCCGCCGCCGCGGCGCTGGCGGGTGCCACGGCCGCCGATGTGCGCAACGTGCTGGCCTTCTCGGCGCAGCAGGCGTCGGGGCTCAAGATCTACATGCGCGACCAGGACCATCTTGAGAAGGCCTTCGATTTCGGCGGCATGCCGGCACGCAACGGCGTCACCTCGGCGACCATGGTGGCTGCCGGCTTTACCGGGGTGCCGGACGCGATCTGCGGCAAGGACGGCTATCTGGCCAATTATTCCGACGATCCCTCGCCGCAGGAACTCGCCCGTGGATTGGGCAGCCGGTTCGAGATCATGGACACCAACATCAAGAAGTGGTCGGTGGGATCGCCGATTCAGGCGGCGCTGGATTCCTTGGAGGTTTTGATCGCGGAGCACGCC
>JAZFWG010000361.1:0-2509 GCA_036448135.1 Alphaproteobacteria bacterium | reverse complement strand
GCCTTGAAGACATCGAGGAAAATTTCACCACGCCTATTCACGGCCAGGTCCATCAGGGCAGTGCCGATACCCAACCGTTGTGATTTCGGGTGCACGAATAGCCCGCCGACCTCATCGCCCACGAGTGCCACGAAACCAACTATGGCCGCCTGCTGCTCGAATACCCAGGTTTCCGCATTCAGGAGATAGATTTCACGTATCCTTCTTTCTTCATCGGCAAAGAATGCATCGGTGAGAAAATGGTGCGCAATCTCACTTGCCGCCCGCCACACGGATATTACCGCGTCTTCATCCGAGGGTCGGTAGAGCCGTGTCGTTCCGTTCATCCGCATCGTCCAATTTAGCAGCCGTTGTTGGGCTCACAATTGCCGTTGGCCACAAGTTACCACAAAGAAAAAAAGGCGCTCCCGGCGATCGGGGGTGCCTTTTCGTCGCCTGTATTGGCTGCGGTTATTTGGTGCAGTCGATCTTCTTGGCGGTTGAGCCCGGGCTGGCATAGGTGAACTTGCACCTCATGCCGACCTTGATGTTCTTGCGCTTGGTCTTCTTGCCGTCGATGGTGACCTTGGTGCGCGAGCCCGAGACCTTGGCCTTGACCTCCTTGCCCTTGTAGCTGATCCAGACGCGGCGGCCGCCCCGCTTGGTCTTGGTGACCTTGCCGGTGTGTACCACCATCGGCAGCGGCGGCCGGGAGTCCATGATCTGCTTGTACTTGGTCAGCACCGCAGGCGACGTGTCCTTGAGGGCCTGGAGGATCTTGGCCAGCTTCTTGTGGTCGATCGGGCTGATGTCGAGCTTGAGCCACCTGCCGGCCGGTGGTGCCGGCTAGGCCGGGATCTCGCCCTTGACCGTGGTGCGGTGCATGCGGCGGATTTCCGGCGCCTTAACCCCACCCAGCGCCAAGTGGAGCGCCGAGCGGTTGTCCCACATCAGGAGATCGCCAGCCCGCCATTTGTGGTGGTAGACGAAATCGCGGTTGGCGATGTGGGCGAACAGTTCATCCAACAGCGCCTCGGCCTCGGCATCATCCATGTCCAAGATGCCGATGGTGAAGCGCGGCGAGATGAACAGCGCCTTCTTCCCAGTGTGGGGGTGGGTGCGGGCGATGGGGTGGAAGGCATCGGGCGGCGAGCGCTGGGCGTAATACTCGGCCTGGTTGGCGTGGCGGGTGCTGCGCGTCATCCGCGGGTTCCGCATGCGGTTGAAGCTGTGGATGCCGACCAATCCGTCGAGCCGCGCCTTCATGTCGTCGCCAAGCGCCTCATAGGCCGCCACCATGGACGTCCATTCGGTGTCGCCGCCCACCGATGGCACCGTGACCGACTGCAGGATGGTGTAGGCGGTGGGCCTTTCCACATAGGAATGGTCGGAATGCCAGTCGCCGCCGGCGTCGGGGATGCCGACATTCTTGCCGTCTCTGATCTCGGTCGAGAGGATCAGCACTTCGGGCTGGTCCACCATCTTGTATTCGGAATTGATGTGGTACTGGATTTCGCCGAAGCGCCGGGTGAAATCGGTCTGCTCGGCCGGGCTCAGCGCCTGGCCGCGCACCGCCACCACCACATGGTCATGGAGGGCGTCGCGCAGCCGGGCGAAGCTGTCATCGTCGATCGCCGCGAGATCGACGCCGGTAATCTCGGCTGCCAACAGCTTGGCCAGGGGCTTGACCGTCATGGGGTCGAGGGGGGTTGCCATGTTGATGCCGGATGCCGGGCTTATGCCGCTTCCATCGGCGTGTTCAGGACCGTGCCCTCGACGGTGATGCCTTCTTGGAAGTCCCGGACGATCTCGGGGTGGAGTGGACGCTCGCCGTCGTTGGACATCCACAGCCTGAACAAATGGCGCCTGCGCTCGGGCTCGGGCCAATCCTGGTAATGGGTGCGGGAATGCAGGGCGACGTGATTGTTGACGAAATAAATATCGCCGAGCTCGAAATCGATCTCCATCGCCAACTCATTGGGCACGGCGTTATACATCTCGATGGCCTCAATCTGGGCCGGCGTCAGTTTCGGCACGTCGAGCAATCTCTGGGCGCGCTCGATGGTGGAACCGGCGCCGCGGGCGGCGAAATAGCCGTCCTCGACACTGAACACCGGCTGGCGGGTCCAGGGCTCCTCACCGGCGGGAACCTCGCCGCGCCGGGTGCGGTAGAAGCTGAAGAACAGCTCCTTCACCAGATCGGGCCGGCGTTCCAGCATCATGTTGTAGGCGGCGACCGACGAGCAGAGATAGTGCTCGCCGCCGGACTTGGCGGCATGGAGGTAGCACAGCCCGAACATGTCGCAGCTGTCGGAATGGAAACCAAGCTTGGAGGCGGAATTGTACCCCCGCCCGGTCGCCGAATTGATATCAGCGCCCAAATTCTTGACATGGCCCAAAAGGTGGCCCTTGGCATTCTGGGATACGGCGCGGCCGAAATAGGTGGCGATGCCCCAGAACGCGATGGCGTTCTGTCGGCGCGAGCGGCCCTCGGTCGGCAGCCCCCGGATCACCGCGAAGCCGCGGCCTT
>JAZFWG010000360.1:0-4515 GCA_036448135.1 Alphaproteobacteria bacterium | reverse complement strand
TAGCCGAAAAAATCGCCCTTGCGGTAGGACACGTCGGGGCTGATGTAAGTGGCGCCGCGGCCGCGCCGGACCTTCCATTCATCACCGTTGATGATCCGCATGTCGGGATGCTTGCCGTCATCGACGGTGGCGCCGATGCGAAGCAATACCAAGGGCTGGTCGGTGATGTTGCAGAAATGATAAAAGCTGCCGGCCGGCAGCATGATGCCCTCATTGGGCCCGCATTCCCGCGATTCGCCCTCGGGGCCATAGAACCGCGCCCGGCCCTGCAACACGATGAAGCTGTGGTCCTGATGGGGGTGGGCGTGGAGCCGGTTCTCGCCGCCTTCGGCATAGACCTTGATCTTGAGCCACAGCTTGTCGGTCATGGCCAGCGGCACCTCGGTGTTGCCCTTGTCCAACAGCTGCGTCTTCATGGAAAAGAACGCAACCTCAGGGTTCGGCGTCATCTCCGGGATCGCACTTGCACTGGTACTGGCCTTGCCTTTGGTCTCGCTTTCTACCGGCATCTTTTCCTCCCCATGCACCATCACCGCCAAGAGTGAAGCAATGTTCTCACGCCGGAATGATCAAGGCATCGGCGACTTTAACACCCTTGCCGGCTGCCAGAACCATTAGCGGATTGATGTCGATCGCCGCAAACTTGCCGTCGGTCGCATCAACAAAGCCCGCGAAGGTAACGATGGCATCGACCAACGCCTCGCGATCCCGTGGCGCGGCGCCGCCAGTGCCCTCGAGCATTTTTGCGCCCTTGAGCTCGTCCAGCATGTCGCCGGCCCCGGTGGCGGTGAGGGGTGGAAACCGCACGGACCTATCGCCGACCAATTCGACCAACACCCCGCCGGTGCCGCAAACCACCAAGGGTCCGAACTGGTCATCATTGCTCATGCCCAGGATGAATTCGAGCCCATCGGCGACCATTTCCTGGACCAGAACACCGTCGATTTCAGCAGTCGGATGGCTGGCCGAGACCCGCGCCATCATGTCCTTGTAGGCCCGGCGCAACTCGGTGGGTGTGTGGATGCCGAGCGCCACGCCTCCGGCCTCGGCCTTGTGGGGAAGCTCCGGCGATTGCAGCTTGAGCGCCACCGGATAGCCGATGTCCTTGGCGATGCGGACCGCATGGGCGGCGCTGGCGGCCAGCCCTTCCCGCGTCACCGCAAGACCGGCCCGGGCCAGGATCAGCTTGCTTTCATATTCGGTAAGCGTTGCGCGGGCTGGAATATCGCCCACCTCAATGCCACCAGACGGCACCGGTTCAGTCAGTGGTTCTGCATCACGGCGGAAACGGGCATAGTCATGGAGCCGCGCCACCGCCGCCAGCCCCTCGCCCAATGTCTCGGCGATGACGAGACCGTCGGGGTCCGGGGCGTCACGCCAATGCCAGGTCACCTCCGAGATCATCAACAAAGGTTTGGCCGCGGTCCGCGCCGCCGCCCTGGCCTGGTCGATCATGGTCTGGTGGCTGGGTGAGACATCGCGTTGCATCACCTTCACCAGGGCCACCAAATCGATGTCATCGTCGCCCATCACCACGTCGAGGCAGCGGGTGAGATTGTCGCCCGCAGCAAGACGCGGGGCGCCGACCACGTCCATGGGATTGTGGAAGGGGTGATCGACCCCGAGGATTTGTTGCAGGGCCCGGTTGGTGTCCTCGCCGATTGGCGGGAATTCAAGACCGGCGGCGGCGCCGAGATCGCCCGCCAGCACC
This sequence comes from Alphaproteobacteria bacterium, assembly GCA_036448135.1. GTDB lineage: Bacteria > Pseudomonadota > Alphaproteobacteria > SMXQ01 > SMXQ01 > JAZFWG01. The sequence continues at coordinate 2,804 of JAZFWG010000360.1, read as the reverse complement.
GTCGCCCCGCCCGAGACCGAAAACAGGAAGGTCCGGTCACCCTTGGGCAGCGGCAGCCGAGAAAATATGTGAGCCGTCTCGACCATGGCGTCGATGCTGTCGACGGCGGCGACGCCATTCTCCCGACAAACGGCCTTGTAGGCAGCGTCGCTGCCGGCCAGCACACCGGTATGGGCGTGCACGGCGCGGGCACCGGGCCCGCTTGCGCCCAGCTTGAGGATGATCACCGGCTTGGCGCGCACGCCGCGGGCCACGGCGCGGCGGAACTTGCGGCCGTCGCCCACCCCTTCGACGATGGCGCAGATCACCCGGGTCGCACTATCGCCGGCCAAGTAATCGATCATATCGGCGATATCGGTGACGGCGCCGTTGCCGGACGAGATCAGATAATTGAAGCCGAGCCTGCGGTTGTGGCCCAACTCGACGACGGCGTTGAGCAACCCACCGCTTTGCGAGACCACCGAGACGGCGCCGGCCTCGATGCCGTCCGGCAGATTGGCGAAGCTGTTGGCGAAGCCGTAGCGCAAGCTGGTGAGGCCCATGCAGTTGGGGCCAAGCACGGCCATGTCCGCGGCCTTGGCGATCCCGACCAGCCGGCGTTGGCGCTCGCGGCCTTGGTCATTGCCGGCATCGGCGAAGCCTTCGGCGAGCACCACCGCCGCCGGCGCGCCCTTGGCCGCCGTCTCTTCGAGGACTTCGAGCACGCCGGCAAAAGGCATGGCGAGGACGACGCAATCGGGCACCTCGGGCACCGACTTGAGATCCGGATAGCAGGTCTTGTCATGGACCCGGCCATGGCCGGGATGGACCGGATAAAGCCCACCGGCAAAGCCCGAGCGCAACAGGTTGCGGAACACCCGGCCGGCGACATTGGCTTTTTCCGATGCGCCGATGACGGCGATCGAATTGGGGCGCATCAGCGCCTGGAGCGAGCGTTGCGCCATGGATCCCCGCGCGCCAGCCCCGGTGCCGGTCAGGCGCCCTCGCCCGCGGCGCGCGACGCGGCGTCCACCTCGCGGGGGTAGACCCCGGAGCCCGTGCCATCCGGTAGGTTCAACCGGCCACCCTCGATCTCGATGCCGATGAAGGGATCGTCGAGCAGGCGGTCGAATTCACCCAACTCGCAGGCATAGTTGATGCCCGGCAGTGCCACGGCCAGATGCATGGCATGGGCCGAAAGCAATCGGCTGCCCACCGCCGCGCCCATGCGGTATTGGATGCCGCCGGCCTCGCAGATGCGCGCCGCCGCCAAGGTGTTGCGCAGCCCGCCAAGCTTGGGGATCTTGAGGCTGACCGCGTCGACGATGCGGTTGGACACCAGGTTCATGACATCACCGACCGAGCCCGCGCTCTCATCGGCCTCGACCGTGACCGGGACCGAGTTGGTCACCAGCTTGAGCCCGGCGAGGTCGTCCACATGCACCGGCTGTTCGGCGAGGTCGATATTGTCCTCGGCCATGCGGTTCAAGGCCACGATCGCGTCCTTGGGGGTGAAGGACTGGTTGGCGTCGATGGTGAGGTGGATGGCGTCGCCGACCCGTTGGCGGATGGCGCGGACCCGGGCCACGTCCTCGGTCACATCACCATGGACCTTGATCTTGAGGTACTCATAGCCTTGGTCCACCAGCTTCTGGGCCTGGGCGGCCATGTCATCCGGCGCCTTGATGGCGAGGATGCGGAGGATCGGCACCGAATCCCGCACCTTGCCGCCGAACAATTGATGGAGCGGCACCCCCAGCGCCTGGGCCTGGAGATCATAGAGGGCGCAATCGATGGCCGCCTTGGCCTGATTGTTAGCGGCGAGATTGCGGTTGAGTTCGGCCAGGATGGCCTCGATGTTGAAGGGATTCTTGCCTTCGAGCAGGGGAATGAGGGTCTCGAGCGCCGCCTTCAGCCCCGCCGGCCCCGCGCCCATATGGGGGGTTGCCGAACCATAGCCATGGCCCCTGGTGCCATCATCGGCGGTGATACATACAATCCAGCCCTCGGACAGCGGGTTGGACCCGAGGGCAAAGCGCCAAGTCGGGTCCTCCTTGGGCATGACGCACGGCCAGATCTCCACGCCTGCGATTTTCATGGCTTCCTCCCTCGACTAATTGTCGGTTTTATGGGCTACCGCTTTTTATCATACCTATCCAATGCCGTGAACCGGGCCTTGGGCAGGGCCAGGGCTTGTGCTAGCTTGCCAGCCAGAATTTTTGGGAGCTATTTGGGCCATGGAAGCAAGTTTCAGGGGACTTTTGGACGATTTGCGCGCCGCCGGCCAATTGGTCGAGATCACCAAGCCGGTCGATATCCGTTACATCGCCACCCTGGTCGACCAGTCGGATACCGCATTGTTGTTCACCAATGTCATCGGCTACGACATGCCGGTGGTCTCAGGCCTGACCAACAGCCGCGAACGCCTGGCCATTGCCATGGGCTGCGCCTATGGCGAGATCGAGGGCAAGCTGCGCCGGGGCATCGACCGTCCCATCGAACCGGTCATGGTCAATTCCGGCCCGGCGCGCGAAGTGGTGCAGACCGGCGACGACGTCGATCTGTTCAAGTTGCCGGTGCCGCTGTTCTCGGTGCTCGACGGCGGGCCCATGATCACCGCCGGGATTACCCTGGCCCATGACACCGACCACGGGCTCAATTCCGGCGTCTACCGTTATCTGGTCAAGGAAAAGGCGCTGACCGGGATTGACCTGGTCAACCCCAACAATCTCCGCAAATACGCCGACAAGGCCTTCGCGGCCGGCGAGCCGCTGCCGATCTCCATCAATATCGGCACCAACCCCTATGAGCTCATCACCTCCACC
>JAZFWG010000359.1:0-2401 GCA_036448135.1 Alphaproteobacteria bacterium | reverse complement strand
TCACATCCTCCGATGTCCCGGCCGGGTCGATGGCGTAATGGGTCATATGTGCGGCCTTGCCGAGCCCGAGGCTGAAGCAGTATTCGCCGCTGACATTGGAAAAGTCGATGGCCGTCTTTGGCCGCGTTTGGAGATGTTTTGCAATGGCGCTGAGTTCCGCGCCGACGACGGCCGCCTGCTTCATAGCCTTGGCCATCGCCGCCTTGTCGGCGTCGGTCGCAGCAATACCTAAGTTGGGAAGCCCAATGAAGAGAATTGCCAATGCGACAAGTAGATTTCTCATTATGTTCTCCCAGTGTGTCAATCAAGTCCGAGGGGTCGGCTAGTATTTCCTGAGATCATAAATGTGGGTATTGGCGACCTGAGAACGGCCCTTCCCGGTTCCATTTATGTTCCGCCGACCTCCGGTCAGACGTAACGCATATTGATATTAATTATAATTATCATATTTATCCTAGTTGTATTAGTGAAATTTTCTAATTTCAGGTGGATTGCGCTAGCTTAGTTGGCGGCGCCACAGCCCGCTCACGGCCGATGCTCCTCTACTCAACCCAACCCGACCGTCAAGGACAAGGTACGGAAAGCAACTGATTTCCGCTCTTTAATCGCGAGCCGGACGTCAAGCTCTCCAAAGTGTGTCTCTGCCGGAACTTTGGGACTTTCCCTGGGCGGCGATCCGGTCATCGAGGAATGACGTTGTCAGGTTGACCCATGGGCGGGCCAAAAAACTGGACATCACCGGTCCATTTCGCCACGGTCACGCCGGGAATTCAAATGACTGCAGATAGCACCAAACTTCTGATCCGCGGCGGTCACGTCTATGACCACGACGGCGACGTGCACAAACCGGCGATTGCCGATATCCTGATCGAAGGCGCCGATATCACCGCCATCGGGCCCGATCTGCCGGCGGACCTGACCGCGGGCGCCGAAGTCCTGGACGCCGCCGGTCACCTGGTCATGCCGGGGATGATCAACGCCCATTACCATTCCCACGACACCTTGTGCCGGGGCCTGTTCGAGGAGCTGCCGCTGGAAATGTGGCTGCTCTATACCCTGCCCATGGGCGGGGACCGCTCCAAGGAAGAGGTGCGGCTGCGGACCCTGGTCGGCGCCCTGGAGTCGCTGCGCTGCGGCATCACCACGGTTCAGGACATGTTGGGGCTGATTCCGCTGCGCGAAGATTATGTCGATGTGGTGCTGTCTGCCTATGAGGAGATCGGCGCACGGGTGGTGTTCTCTCCCATGGTGTTCGACATTCCGGCCGTCGCCATGCTGCGCTTCTCCGACCATATGCCGGCTGAAATCAAGGACATGCTGGGCACCAAGGCTCTCGGCGCCCAGGAGCAGATCGAGTTCCTCGAAGCCCAGATCAAACGGTGGCCGGCCCAGGGCACCCGGCATTGGGCGGTTGGCCCCTTTGCGCCGCAACGCTGCACCCCGGCCCTGCTCGAAGGCTGCGCCGACTTGGCGGAACGTTACGACCTTGGCATCTATATCCACGTCTACGAGACCCGGGGACAGGTCGTGATGGCCCGCGAGCTCTATAGCGACCATGGCGGCTCCTTCATCACCTATTTGGACCAAGCCGGGATGTTGAACCGCAGGCTCAACATCGCGCATTCCATCTGGCTCGACCGCGCAGAGATGGACCGCATGGCGGAAGCCGACGCCGGCGCGGTGCTCAATCATCTCTCCAACATGAAACTCAAGAGCGGCATCGCACCGGTCAACGATATGCGTGAAGCGGGGATGCGGGTCGCGCTTGGCTGCGACAACTGCTCGGGCAGCGACGTCCAGAACATGTTCCAGGCGATGAAAATGTATTGCCTGCTGTCTGCGGTGAGCGAGCCGGAACCGGGCCCGCCGCTGGCCCACCAAGCCTTGCGCCATGCCACCCTGGGCGGCGCCCGCAGCGCCATGCTCGATGACCGGCTCGGCGCCTTGAAGCCGGGTTACAAGGCCGATTTGGTGTTGCTCGACATGACCGACACCGCCTATCTGCCCTACAACTCGGCCGCCCGCCAACTGGTCTACACCGAGACCGGCCGCGCCATCGACACCGTCATCATCGACGGCCGCGTGGTGATGCGGGACCGGGTGGTCCAGACCATCGACGAGGACGCCCTACGCGCCGAGGTCGCCGAACACATGAAGGGCTTCATGGCCGATTTCGATAAGGTGGTGAAATCCCGCGAGGCGGCGCGGCCTTACCTGTTGGATGCCCACCGCAGGGTATGGGACACCAAGGTCGGCATGCGCCGTTTCATCGCCCGCACGGACTAACCACTTACGGGCGAACCGCCGGCGAGCATGCACAAGCAACGTCCTCAAGAGGAGCGCCCACCGCCATGAGGGCATCGCGGCCGATCTGGTCGATGATGATCCAAAGGGGCCCTGC
>JAZFWG010000358.1:0-3675 GCA_036448135.1 Alphaproteobacteria bacterium | reverse complement strand
CCGCCGCGGTGGGAATGAACCGCGAGCGAACAACGTCTCGTTGGTCCGCCGATATATTGTCGGCGCGTTAATCGGCGCCCGTCAGGCGCGCCACCGCGCCTTTCGGAGCGGCGTTGCCCGGAATGTTACCCTACATAGCGCCGAGGTTGTACTGGGATAAGGCGTAACCCTGGCCGGCAAGTGGCCTCCCCCGCCCCCCTTGGATCAGGCCCCAGCGTCGGGCTCGTCGTTGTCCGACCGTTTGCTTTCGAGATGAGAGGTCCAGCTTTGCGCCTCGATGAAGACCCGGGTGATTTCGGGGAATTGCGACTTGATGCGCCGCTCCATGCGCGAGATCGCCGCCTCGACCTGGTCCGCCGACAAGGTGTGGTCGAAATCGATGCTGAGGTTGAGAAGCACGTCCTCGGGTCCCAAATGCATGGTGAGCAGTTCATTGAGGCTGAGGATATTGGGCTCATTGGCGATGATGCCGGCGATGCCGTCGGTGACCTCGCGGTGCGCCGCTTCACCCAACAACAGCCCCTTGCATTCATAGGCGAGCAGCGCCGCGGTCACCGCCAGGATGATGCCGATCGCCACCGAGGCGACACCGTCGAGCACCGGCAATTCCAACGCTGAGCCCAGCGCGATGCCGGTGAAGGCGGCGATCAGGCCGAGCATGGCGGCGGAGTCCTCGAACAGCACGGTGAATATGGCGGGATCCTTGCTGCGCTGCACCGCCTGGAAGTAGCCCAACTGCCCCTTGGTCTTGCGGAATTCCCGGAATGCGATCCACCAGGCGCCGGCCTCGAACACCATGGCGATGCCAAGCACGGCGAAGTTGATCACCGGATCGGTGATGGCCCGGGGCTCGCGGATGCGCGCGATCCCCTCATAGATCGAGATGCCGGCGCCGACGGCGAAGATCAGGATGGCGACCACGAAGGTCCAGAAATACAGCTCCATGCCATAGCCGAAGGGGTGGACGGCGTCGGCGGGTTTGGCGGCGCGGCGCAGGCCATAGAGCAACAGGATCTGATTGCCGGTATCGACCACTGAATGGATGGCCTCGGACATCATCGCCGATGATCCGGTGACCATGGCGGCGGCGAACTTGGTCAGCGCGATCAGCGAGTTTCCGGCGAGTGCGGCGTAGATCACCTTGCGCGAAGAGGACGCTTTCATTGGGTCCTTTTTTTTGTGGTCATGGCGCGCAGGTCCTGAACCCGGCGAAGACGTCGTTGCGCTCGGGCGCGAAGAAATTGCGGTAGCGGTTGGATACCATACGGCCGCGTGTCGCCCAAGCGCCGCCGCGCAGCACCTTGGGGGTACCGAACCAGGGCGCCGAATACTCCTTATAGGGATCGGCGGCGAAACCGGGGAACGGCGTGAACGGGCAAGAGGTCCATTCCCAGACATTGCCGATCATCTGCCGGCAGCCGAAGGCGCTGTCGCTTTCGGGGAAAGCGGCGACATCGACCGTGCCCATGAAACCCCCGTCGAGATTGGCGCGCGGGGTGTCGCCGGGGCCGCAAAGCGCTAGGGCGCCGGCTTCGTCATCGCCCTCGCCCCAGGGATAGCGGCGCTTGACGGTGGCATCAAGGCCGCCATTGGCCGGCGCCGACGACGCCGCGATCTCCCATTCGGCCTCGGAAGGCAGCCGGCGGCCGGCCCAGCGGCAATAGGCCTCGGCCTCGAACCAGGTGACATGGATCACCGGATTGTGCGGGGAGAGCGCAACCTCCCCGTCGAACTCGCGCACCCGCCAATCACCAATGCCGCCGGTCCAGTAGATCGGGTGCTGGGCCTTGGTCTCGGTGCGCCACGCCCAGCCGTCATCCGACCACAGATCGCGGCTTGCATAGCCGCCGTCATCGACGAAGGCGGCGAACTCGCTATTGGTCACCGGCGCCCGGGCCATGGCGAAGGGCTGCACCGTGACCTGGTGCGCCCATTTCTCGTTGTCGAACACGAAGGGCTCGTCATGTTCGGCGCCAAGCCGCCAGACCCCGCCGGGGATGTCCACATCGCCCGTGAGCGGCCCGGCGCCGGTGATCGCGGCATCGAGGTTCCCGGCGGTTTCGAAGTCCGGCCGCGGATAGGCGAGGACCTGGCGGGTAGAGGTGAAGGCCTCGTCATGCATGTCCTCATGGAAGGTGACCAGGCGGTAATAGTAGCCGTCCAGCGGCGTAGCGAGATTGCCCGAGATCGATTGGCCGAGGCGCGCGGCCAGGGCATCATTGACGCGGGACATGTAATCCAGGGTCTCCCCGAAACTCGGCAAGGGTAAATCCCATCTGGTGTCGTGGTCGACCGCTGTGGAATCGTAGAGCTGGTCGGCGCCGTCGATGAAGGAATCGCCGCCGTCGAGCCAGCGCAGGATGAAGATCTCGTGGAACCAGGCAACGTGGCCGATCTCCCACAACAGCGGGTTGACGATGGTGAGCATGGGGCCCATGCGCTGGTCCTGATCGAGCCCATGGGCGAGCGCCAGGGTCCGCGCCCTGGCATCATCCAGGATATGGGTGAGGTAATCGACCGTGAGCGGTTGTCTCATCCGCGCTTTTCCTTTAGTCCAACCCCTAAGCCCATGAAGATTAGCCTGATCACGCCGGCCCATAAACAGTCAAGAGCGGGGAATCGCACCACTGCGGTGCGCTGGGCCGGTATCCTCCGGGATCTCGGCCACAAGGTCCATATCGCCCAGGATTATGACGGCGCCGACGCCGACGCCATGGTGGCGCTCCATGCCTGGCGCTCGGCCCAATCGATCGCGGACTTCGACCGGCTTTACCCGGACCGCCCCCTGGTGGTGGCCCTGACCGGCACCGATATCTACCGCTTCATCGCCAGCCACCCGAAACCGACCCTGGGTTCGATCGGCCGCGCCGATTTCCTGGTCGGCCTCCATGATCTGGTCGCAGACGCCATCCCCAAACGCTTCCGGCCCAAGGTCCGCGTCATCCACCAGTCCGCCGTGGCCTTGCCCGGCAAGGCGGAACCGTCCAAGCGCCGGTTCGATGTCTGCGTCATCGGCCATTTGCGAGACGAGAAGGATTCGCTGCGCACCGCCTATGCGGTGCGTGCCCTGCCCAAGGATTCGCGGATCCATGTCACCCATCTCGGCAAGGCCCACAACGACGCCTGGGCCGCCAAGGCGCGCCGCGAGATGCCGAAGAATCCGCGCTATCACTGGCGCGGCGAGGTGCCGGGCTGGGCGGTGCGCCGTGCCTTCGCCCGCACCCGCCTGATGGTGCTGAGCTCAAAGATGGAGGGCGGCGCCAACGTGATCTCCGAGGCCGTGGTCGCCGGCGTGCCGGTGATCGCGTCGGACATCGCCGGCTCGGTGGGGCTGTTGGGGCCGGATTATCCCGGCTATTACCCGGTGGGCGACACAAAGGCGCTCAAACACCTGCTGCTCCGGGCCGAGACCGACGCCCAGTTCCTCGCCACGCTCCGGCGCGCCGGCGCCAAGCGCGCGCCCCTGTTCCGCCCCGCCCGTGAGCGCGCCGGCTGGCGCAAGCTGGTGGCCGAGTTTTAACGCCCCGTTGCCCAACAATCTCCGCCCCCCCGGTGTGCGGAAAACCCCTAAAAACGGGATTCAGTTCATTTCGGTACCGGGCAAGACAGTGGTCCCTTTCACTCCGCCATGCCCACCTCGCGCAACCCATCCCGCAGCAGCGCAACCTCGCCACA
>JAZFWG010000357.1:0-3091 GCA_036448135.1 Alphaproteobacteria bacterium | reverse complement strand
TATGGAGCGTTAACTTCATGTCCCCCCCGGCTCGAAATAACAATGGCCCTGCGCCAATGTCTGCTGTTGTGCTAAGGCAGACATGATCCGCCAAAATGTGGACGCACTGGGCATCGGTTCGCCGGGTTTTCAAACTGAGACACGACCGGTGGTCCCCTTGATTCCCCTGGCGGGTGCCTCGGGGATTCTCCTGGCGGGGGCCGTGGGGTTTCGATTAAACTTAAGCTTCCGCTTCACCACAGCGATCCGAGCATTTCCATGGCAACCCGCTTATCCGCCAACCAAGTTTCGAAGCCCCCCGGGGACGCCGGCGCACTGCGCCATGACTGGAGCAATGAGGACGCCCTCGCCCTGTTCGAGCTTCCCTTCAATGATATGCTCTACCGCGCCCATAGCCTTTTCCGCGCCCATTTCGACCCCAACCGGGTGCAGCTCAGCACGCTTTTGAACGTCAAGACCGGTGGCTGCCCCGAGGATTGCCGCTATTGCGCCCAAAGCGCGCGCTATGACACCGAGCTCAAGGCGGAAAAGATCATGGCGCTCGGCGACGTGCTGGCTGCCGCCAAGCGCGCGCGGGACGCCGGCGCCGGGCGGTTCTGCATGGGCGCGGCCTGGCGTGAGCCCAAGGACCATGATCTCGACCAGATTATCGACATGATCCAGGGCGTGAAGGCGCTGGGGCTCGAGACCTGCGTGACGTTGGGCATGTTGACGGCGGCCCAGGCCAAGCGCCTCAAGGACGGCGGGCTTGATTACTACAACCACAATGTGGATACCTCGGAAGACTATTACCCGGAGATCATCACCACCCGAACCTATGCCGACCGCCTGGAGACCCTCGGCCATGTGCGCGATGCCGGGCTCAAGGTCTGCTCGGGCGGCATTTTGGGCATGGGCGAGGCGCGAGCCGACCGCGCTTCCATGCTGGTGACCCTCGCCAATCTGCCGGTCCACCCCGAAAGCGTGCCCTTGAACATGCTGGTGAAGATCCCGGGCACGCCGTTGGGTGACGCCGACCCAGTCGAGCCCTTGGAGTTCGTCCGCACCATCGCCGCGGCGCGCATCATGATGCCGGCATCATTCGTGCGCCTCGCCGCGGGCCGGTTGGAGATGAGCGAAGAGCTTCAGGCGCTCTGCCTGTTCGCCGGCGCCAACTCGATCTTCTATGGCGACCGCTTGCTGACCACGGACAACCCGGATGACGATGCCGACCGGGCGCTGCTCCAAAACCTCGGCATTGAGCCCATGGCGCCTACACCCTAATGGCGAAAACCGGGTTTCAAGGCGCAAGACAAGAAGATTGGACCCCGGATGCCCTGGTTCAGGGCGGCGGCAATGTGTGGCGGCCCTTCACCCAGATGGCGACCGAGGCGCCGCCCTTGCCCGTCGCCGCCACCCATGGGGTGCGCATCCGCCTTGAAGACGGCCGGGAATTGATCGACGGCATGGCGTCGTGGTGGACGGCGTGCCACGGCTACAACCATCCCCACATCACCGGCGCCATCGCTGGGCAGCTTGAGATTATGCCCCATGTCATGTTCGGCGGCCTATGCCATGAGGCGGCCACGACCCTGGCGCGGCGTCTGGCCCGGATGCTGCCCGGGGATCTGGACCACGTGTTCTTTTGCGATTCCGGATCGGTGGCGGTGGAAATCGCCCTCAAGATGGCGATCCAGTTCTGGATCAACCACGGCGTCCGGGGCCGCACCAAGTTCGCCGCCTTCCGCCATGGCTATCACGGCGACACCATGGGCGCCATGGCGGTCAGCGACACCGAAGACGGCATGCACCAAGTGTTCGCCGGCGCATTGGCGGAAAACTTCATCCTGGATCTGCCGCGCACCAAGGCCGAACTTGCGGCTTTCGATAGCTTCCTTGGCCGTAACCGCGATGTCCTCGCCGGGGTGATCATGGAGCCCCTGGTGCAGGCGGCGGGCGGCATGAAGTTCCATGATGCCGATACCCTGGCCGCCATCTTCGCCGCCTGCCGGCGTCACGATGTGCTGTTCCTCGCCGATGAGGTCGCCACCGGCTTCGGGCGCACCGGTTCCATGTTCGGATGCGATCAGGCCGGGATCGCGCCCGATATCCTGTGCCTGTCGAAAGCGCTCACCGGCGGCACCATCGGCCTCGGCGCCACGGTGGCCAACGCACGGGTCTATGACGCCTTCCTCGGCGACGATCTAGGGCGCGCACTGATGCACGGGCCCACCTTCATGGCCAATCCGCTGGCCTGCGCCGCCGCCAACGCGTCGCTCGATCTGTTCGAAGCCGAACCCAGATTGCAAGAGGTCAAGGCCATCGAGGCCCGCCTTGCCGACGCGCTGGCGCCATGCCGCGGCATCGAAGCTGTGCGTGACGTGCGCGCGCTCGGCGCCATCGGCGTCATCGAGCTCACCAAGATGCGCGATCTTGAATGGCTGCGCCGGCGCTTCGTCGAGCTTGGGGTGTGGCTCCGGCCCTTCGGCGACATGGTCTATGTCATGCCCGCCTTCACCATCGGGGCGGATGATCTAGGCCGTATCACCGACGCCATGGTCCAGGTGGTGGGGGAATGGTCGCGGCGGGGCTGATCTTGCCGGTCGCCTAGTCATCGTAGTTGTCATGGTGGCAAAGCCATTCCATGGTGAAGGAGAGGCCGTCTTCATCCCGTCCCTTGGGCACCATGTCGAGATAATGGTAGGCGGTAAGAAACATGTCGAGACCACGCTCGTAGACCGAATAGGTATGGAAAATTTCGCCTGACTCATCCTGGTAGAACACACTTGCGCCTGGGGCTTCGGTGACCGGAATTCCGCGCTTCCGGTAGTTGTAGTAGACGTTGCCGCTATCGATTTCTTCCTGTGTGAAGGAAACGTGGTAATCGCGATTGAAATCATTGCCGGAGGATGACACCCACTTGAACGTCCACCCCATACGTTTCTTGAAACCCTCGAATTCGTTCAACGGCGCCTTGGACACGGCCACCAGTGTGGCGTCGCGATGGTTGAGATGAACAACGGCCGGGTTGAAGTGGTCGGCCAAAAACGAACAACTCTTGCATCCTTCGGTCCAGCCAGGGCCATACATGAAGTGATAGACGATTAACTGA
>JAZFWG010000356.1:0-2532 GCA_036448135.1 Alphaproteobacteria bacterium | reverse complement strand
TGGCGAGACAGACCTCTAACGTCGCCATGCCCCAGCGGCCGTCGGGGAACACCGTCCGGCCCTGATCAATGGCGTCAATCAGTTCGCGCAATTCCAAATCGCGGCCCCGCATCGCCGGGCAGGGAATTTCCTCGATGCCATCCTCGCTATAGACGAAAATCCCATTGGGGGACTGGCGGATGACGCCTTTCTCGCAGTTGACGATGGTGAGGCCGAAGAAGGGCTGGCGGCGGTCTTCGGCTTTGCGGTCCCTGGGGCCGGCGCGCTTTTCGGCGCTGGCGCTTTTGAATTCCGCATCGGCGGGGCCGGTGATCCGCGGTTTGCCGGGGAAGCTGCGCCCGGCTGCCTCCTGGCGCCAGCCGCTTTCGCCGATGTCCCAGGTCAGTTCCGAGACGTCGAAATAGCCGTAACCATTGAACGACACCGCGGCCCCGGCGCCGTCCTCGAACTCGAGAAGGGCGCTGAAATGGCCCTCGGTGTCGAAATTGGGGTCCGCCCGCCCGGTGACGCCCCGAACGGTTTTGACCAGACCGCCGCCGATGAAGCGCACGATGTCGATCATGTGCGGGCCCTGGCGGTACACCAGCCCGCCGCCTTGCCCGGTGTCGAGTTCCGGCGCCAGCCTTGGTCGCTGGAGCCAATCGTTGGAATTGTAGGACAGGATTTGCACCACCCGGCCGAGGCGGCCGCTTTTGACGATGTCGCGGATCTGGCGGATCGGCGCCTGATAGATCTTGGAATGGCCCTGTAAGAGCTGCACCCCATTGGCCGCCGCCGCCCGGATCATGCGGTCGCATTCCTTGAGCGTCACCGCCATGGGCTTCTCGCAGACCACATGCTTGCCGGCCTTGGCGGCCGCGACCACATGTGCGGCATGGAGTGTATTCGGGGTCGCGATCCACACCGCGTCGACGTCGTCGCGCCGGCACAGGGCCTCGACGCTATCGACGGCGGGGCGGCCATAGCGGTCCTGGAAGGCGGCACGCGCCTCGGGGCGGATATCGGCGCCGGCGGCCAGCGCAAAAGGGGCGTCCGCGGTGAAGGCGGGCAGGACCTGGGTCGACGCCACCCCCAGACCGGCGATGCCGATACCGAGTGGCTGGGATGAGGGCGCCATGGGATTGTCGTGCCGCCGGGATTTATCCTCGGGCGGCAAGGCGCTGGGCCCGGAACTCGGCCTGTTGGGGCGAGAGGTCGATCTCGATCGAGATGTTCAGGGCGGGGTCGCGAATGGTGCCCACCGGGTCCTTGCCCTTCTCAACCGCATCGATCTGTTCGCGCAGCATCCGGCGGTAAAGCACAATGCCGCGGTCGGCGGTTCCCAGATGCTCCCGCCCGCGGTCGGTGATGGCGCCTTGGGTTTCCCACGCCATGGCATCCTGGGAGCCGAAGGTGGAAAGGTGGTATTCACCGTCATCACCCTTGGTGGACGGCGTGTACTTCACCGTGATTTCGTCCTGAATCACCTCGGAGCCGTCAACCGAGGGGGTGAATTGGCAGCGGAAAATCTGGGTGTGGGTGTCGTCCACCGGCAGGCGGAAATGCATCATGATGTTGGGGTGCGGCGGCAGCAATAAGATGTTGGGGAAGATGACGGGATGGCCCTCATTGTCGTCGAGCTCGACATCACCATAGACCCGCTTCTTGATGATCCCGCCCCAGGTCTTTTCATTCACCACTTTGAAGTCGATACCCTTGATCTTGCGGTCATGGAACACCGCCTCTTCGGAATTGCGGAGATTCATGTTGTGGGCATGGAGGTAGTAAGTGTGGGTGGGATCGACCGAGTTTTCCATCGTCTGCAACCAATTGCATTCAAGCTCGTGCAGCACATGGATGGTGCGCTCCACATCCGTGCGCACCAGGGCCGACCACCGCGGCAGCAACGGCGCCGGCTTCGGGCCGAGATAGGCGAACACCAGCCCCGACAGGATTTCGATGGGATAGGAAATCTGGCCGACCTCGTCCTTCAAGGGGCTCGCGGCGGGCTCGAAGGGCTGTTCGATGCAGCGGCCCTCGCAGTCGTATTTCCAGCCATGATAGGTGCAGCGGATGCCGTCGTCTTCGATGAAACCGTAAAACAGCGAGGCTGAGCGGTGGCAGCACTGTTCCTCGATCAGGCCGACACGGCCCTGGCCGTCGCGGAACAGCAGCAGATCCTCGCCCAGGACCCGCACCCGTTTTTTCGGGGTCTCTGCGGTCAATTCCGAGGCCACGGCGATGGGATGCCAGTAGCGGCGTAACATTTCGCCGCCAGGCGTCCCCGGTCCGACCCGGGTGAGCCGTTCATTCATTTCATCGCTTAGCATCGTCTTCCGCTCTCGCAAGACTCGACTGACTTTTGTCAACCATCAGGGAGTCATGCTCCAGTCAATTCGGCATAATACCGCCATGTGGAGCCCAAGTGGCTGGATACTTTCGACCGTACCGCGCCTTTGTCGCGCGACCGGAACACCTCGATATCCTCGTCGGAGATCGGCTGCGGGTCGCCCAGAAGATTGGCGCGGTAGTTCATCTCGGCGAGCTCGTTGA
>JAZFWG010000355.1:0-23073 GCA_036448135.1 Alphaproteobacteria bacterium | reverse complement strand
CACCTGTCGGGTCTCAATATTATCGGCCTCAAGCGCCACGGCATTTCCCGCGATGATATCCACGCGCTGCGCAATGCCTACCGGCTGTTGTTTGCTCAGGAAGGCACCATGGCCGAGCGGCTGGAGGATGTGGCCGACATGTTCAAGGACAATGTGGCGGTGATGGAAATCATCGACTTCATCCAGTCGGAATCCCAACGCCCCGTCTGCCAGCCTAAAGTCGACCGTGCCGCCTAAGCTCGGTATCATTGCCGGCCGCGGAGATCTTCCCATTCGCCTTATCGAGGCGTGCCGGGCATCGGGGCGCGAGATGTTCGTGCTTGCGGTCAAGAACCAGACCGAAGAAGCCCTGGTCACGGATGTCCCCCATGACTGGATTCGCCTTGGCGCCGGTGGCAAGGGGATAGAACTGTTGCACCAGGCCGGGGTCGAGGACGTGGTCTTTGCCGGTAAATTCCAGCGCCCATCCCTAGCGGCGATGCGGCCTGATGCCCGTACGGCGAAATTCTTCGCCAAGGCCGGACGCGCCGCATGGGGTGACGATGGCCTGCTGTCGGCAATGGTCAAGGAGTTTGAGAAGGAAGGCTTTCGCATCGTCGCCCCCGACGACATTGTCACCGACCTTCTGGCGCCGTCCGGTCCCTTCGGCGCCATCGAGCCGGACAAGGTGGCCCTTGATGATATCTCCCGCGGTGTCGCCGTCGCCCGCGCCTTGGGCGATGCCGATGTCGGGCAAGCGGTGGTGGTCCAAGAGGGCATCGTGCTTGGGGTCGAGGCCGCGGAAGGCACCGACCGCTTGATCGCCCGCTGCAAGGAATTGCAACGCCAAGGGCCTGGCGGCGTGCTGGTCAAGGTCAAGAAGCCGGACCAGGAACGCCGCGTCGACTTGCCCGCCATCGGCTTGGCAACGGTTCATGCCGCATCCGATGCCGGGCTGCGCGGTATCGCCGTCGAGGCCGGTGGCAGCCTTGTCGTCGACCGCGACCGGGTCACCGAGGCTGCCGATGCGGCCGGCCTTTTCATTGTCGGCATCACGGTGGAGACGTGAACGGTGCAGGACATCCCCTGATTTTCCTGATCGCCGGTGAGCCTTCGGGCGACCAATTGGGGGCAAGGCTGATGGCGGCTCTCAAGACGCTGGCCGGTGGCGAGGTGCGTTTCGCCGGTGTCGGCGGCGAGATGATGACGGCCCAGGGGCTCAACAGCCTGTTCCCCATCGATGACATCGCGGTCAGCGGCCTTGTCGAGGTCATTCCACACATCCCCCGCATCCTTCGCCGTGTGCGCCAGACCACGGCGGCGGCGCGGTCACTGGATGCCGACGCCGTCGTGACCATCGATTCCCCCGACTTCTCATTTCGTGTCGGCCGCCGATTGCGGGATATGGACACCGCCTTGATCCATTACGTGGCGCCTACGGTGTGGGCCTGGAAGCCCCGGCGCGCGGGCAAGATCGCGAAATTCCTCGATCACTTGCTGTTGCTCTATCCCTTCGAGGGCAAGGAGTTCGATGCCGTCGGCCTCAATTCGACCTTCGTCGGCCACCCCATGATCGAAAGCGGCCTCGATCGAGGCGATGGCCCCGGTTTTCGAGAACGCCACGGCATTGCCGCCGAGGCCAAGCTGTTGTGTGTTCTTCCCGGCAGCCGGACCACGGAAACGCGCCGGCATTTGGGGCTGTTCGGAACCGTGCTCGGCGCCCTTCGAGAACGTTTTTCCGATCTTCATGTGGTGGTGCCGACGCTTGCAACCGTGGGCGATGCGGTCAGGGCAGGGGCCGCTTCCTGGCCGCTTCCCGTCACCGTGACCGAAGGCCTTAACCAGAAGCGTGACGCCTTTGCCGCGTCCGATGCGGCGCTCGCGGCTTCGGGGACTGTGACGCTCGAGCTCGCCCTGGCCCGGGTGCCGATGGTGGTTGCCTACAAAACCTCTGCGGTCACGGCCTGGGTGCTGCGCAGAATGGTCTATGCCAAATACGCGTCGCTGGTGAACTTGATCCTCGACCGGGAATTGGTGCCGGAGATTTTGTTGGAGCAGTGCACACCCGAACGATTGGTCGAGGCCTTGGTGCCGGTGTTGGGCGATGACGCGGTGCGCCAGGCCCAGCTTTCCGGCATGGCCGAAGCGGTCGCCGCCCTGGACAATGGCCGGCCGCCGAGCACCTTTGCGGCGGCAATCGTCCTCGATCTGGCGCGCCGGCGTGGGCGTCAAACCACTTAAGGCAAGCGCCCCGGACAGGAACCCCAAAATGGCGGGGCCTAGTTTTATCGCTTGTTCAGGGGGACGAATTTGCGTTCGGGTTCACCGGTATAGATCTGGCGTGGGCGGCCAATCTTCTGGGATTCATCGGAGATCAGCTCGCCCCATTGGGCGATCCAGCCGACGGTCCTGGCCACGGCGAACAGCACCGTGAACATCGATGTGGGGAAGCCGATCGCCTTCAAGGTGATCCCCGAATAGAAGTCGACATTGGGAAAGAGCTTGCGCTCGATGAAATAATCGTCTTCGAGGGCGATCCGTTCCAGTTCCATCGCCAAATCAAGCAACGGCTCGTCCTTGATGTCGAGTTCCTTGAGGACCTCGTAACAGGACTCCCGCATCACCGCGGCGCGGGGATCATAGTTCTTGTAGACCCGGTGGCCGAACCCCATGAGCATGGTGGAATCGTCCTTGTCCTTTACCCGTTCGATGAACTCGGGAATCTTCTCCTTGGTGCCGATGCGCCCCAGCATCGCCAGGGCCGCTTCGTTGGCGCCGCCATGGGCCGGCCCCCACAGCGAGGCGATGCCGGCGGCGATACAGGCGAAGGGGTTGGCGCCGGTGGAGCCGGCGAGCCTCACCGTCGAGGTCGAGGCGTTCTGCTCGTGGTCGGCGTGGAGGATCAAAATCCGGTCCATGGCCTTGGCGATCACCGGGCTGACCACATACTCCTCGCACGGGACCGCGAACATCATATGCAGGAAGTTCTCCGCGTAGCTGAGGTCATTGCGGGGATAGATGAAGGGTTGACCAAGGGA
Organism: Alphaproteobacteria bacterium; assembly: GCA_036448135.1. GTDB lineage: Bacteria > Pseudomonadota > Alphaproteobacteria > SMXQ01 > SMXQ01 > JAZFWG01. The sequence continues at coordinate 20,056 of JAZFWG010000355.1, read as the reverse complement.
AAACTTGTAGGCCATCGCCGCGATCGTCGGCATCTTGGCGATCAGCCGGTAGGACGCCACCATGCGCTGGTGGGGGTCCGAGATGTCGGTGCTGTCATGGTAGAACGCCGACAGCGCGCCCACCACGCCGCAGCAGATCGCCATGGGGTGGGCGTCGCGGCGGAAGCCGCGGAAGAAGAAGTTGAGCTGCTCGTGGACCATGGTGTGAAGGGAGATGTCGCGCTCGAACTTCTCCTTTTCGGCGCGGTTCGGCAGTTCGCCATTGAGCAGCAGGTAGCACACCTCCATGTAGTCGCTTTGCTCCGCCAGCTCCTCGATGGAATAGCCGCGGTGGCGCAGGATGCCGATATCGCCGTCGATATAGGTGATCTTCGATTCACAGCTGCCGGTGGAGACAAAGCCGGGATCGTAAGTGAAATATCCGGTTTCCGCGTAGAGGCGGCGGATGTCGATGACCTTGGGGCCTTCGGTCCCCTCTATCAAAGGGAAAACGGCTTCTTTGCCTGAATCGTTGTCGGTAATCGTTACGGTGCCCGCTTTGTTGTTTCCGTCCCCGATTTCGGTCATTTTTTCCCGTCCTTTGGTGTCGGTCCCTTGGGGCGTGCCATATCGACCGGCCCCGATTTTTTGTCCCTGAGCTACCGGCGCCGGCAAGAATATAGGCGGCAACAAAATTTATCAATTGGCCTGGCCATTTTCTGGTGCTTTTCCGTTTGTCATGGCGCGCGCGGGCCACCGCTGCCGGCGGCGTCACCGATGCGCCCCAGGCTTTCTTCGCGGCCAAGCACCTCCATGACCTCGAAAATGCCCGGCGAAGTGTTGGTTCCCGTCAGTGCCGCGCGCAGGGGCTGGGCGACATCGCCAAGCTTGAGATTGGCCTCAGATGCGAAGGCGCGGATGGTTTCCTCCAAGGCGGCCTCGGACCAGTCCCCGGTGGGGATAAGCATTTCCCGCAGTCGCCCCAGGGTATTCTGGGCCTCAGGGGTGAGGATTTTTTGTGCCTTGGCATCGATGGAAAGAGGGCGTTGTGCGGAATAAAACCATGATTTTTCAGTAAGTTCTAGCAATGTTTTCGCTCGTTGCTTTAACCCTTCCATGCCGCGGACCAAGCGTTCGCGCCCGGCGTCCTCGACCTTGCCGCCCGGCTTGGACGCCAGATGATCTTCCACCAATTCGGCCAGACGCCGGTTGTCGCATTGTCGCAGGTAATGGCCATTGAGGTTGGTGAGCCTCGCCATGTCGAAACGCGCCGGCCCGCGGCCGACGGCATCGAGATCGAACCACTCCACGGCCTGGTCCCTGGAGATGATTTCGTCATCGCCGTGGCTCCACCCCAGCCTCAGCAGGTAGTTGCACAGGGCTTCGGGCAGGATTCCCATCTCGCGGTAGGCTTCGACCCCGAGCGCGCCATGGCGCTTGGACAGCTTGGCGCCGTCGGCCCCATGGATCAGGGGTATATGGGCGAATGCCGGCGGGTCCCAGCCCAGCGCCCGGTAGATATGTGTCTGGCGGAAGGCGTTGGTCAGGTGATCGTCGCCGCGGATGACGTGGGTGATCCCCATGTCATGGTCGTCGGCCACCACCGACAGCATATAGGTCGGTGTTCCGTCGGCGCGGAGCAGCACCATGTCGTCGAGCCGGTCATTGGCGACCCGGACCTCGCCTTGCACCAGATCATCGATCACGGTCTCGCCCTCGCTGGGCGCTTTGAGGCGGATCACCGGCGACACCCCTGGCGGCGCATCGGCTGGATCGCGGTCGCGCCAACGGCCGTCATAAAGCGCCGTTCGCCCTTCGGCGCGGGCAACGGCGCGCATCTCTTCCAACTCCTCGGGGCTACAATAGCATTTGTAGGCCTTGTCCTCGGCAAGCAGGCTGTTGGCGGCTTCCCTATGGCGCTGGGCACGCTGGGACTGGAATACGGGCCCGTCCTCGCCCTCGAGCCCCAGCCACTTCAAGCCATCGATGATGGCGTCAATCGCGTCGGTGGTCGAGCGCTTGCGGTCGGTGTCTTCGATGCGCACAAGGAACCGGCCGCCATGATGGTGAGCATAAAGCCAGTTGAACAGGGCGGTGCGGGCGCCGCCGATATGGAGGTATCCGGTCGGCGAAGGGGCGAACCGGGTGACGATGTCCATGGGTCCTCGCAAAGCTGGCTTGTCGTAGGGTGTTGCGAGCCCGTGTCTAACATATCCGGTCCCGGGCGTTAACCGTCCGCATGGGGTTTGCTTGCCTCGGCTCCGGCCATCCGATAGCCTTTGGCCGAAATCTATGCGAGATCATCCCAGCCAATGACAATCTCCGGTTCCGCGCCACATGACATCGAGCAGCTGTTGAGGCAAGCGGCGCAGCTGTTCAACGACAAACGCTCCGGCGACGCCGAGGCACTGCTCGACCGGGCGATGGCCCAGGCGCCCGACAATCCGGAAATCTTGAAATCGCTCGCCCAACACTATGCCCGTCTCGGCCGGGATCGGGCCGCGATCTCGGCCCTGGAAAAGGTGCGCAAGCTGGCGCCCGGGGATTTCGATGCCGAGGCGATGTTGCGCTATCTCTACACCAGCGCCGTCAAGGCCTGGCACTTTCCGATGATGAACGATCATGCGCGCAACGAGGCCTTCGACCGCGCCATCCGTGCCGCCGTCGGCCCCGACACCCATGTGCTCGAGATCGGCACCGGTTCGGGCCTGTTGGCGCTGATGGCGGCGCGCGCCGGCGCCCGGCACGTCACCACCTGCGAGGCTGTCGATCTGATCGCCGAGACCGCGGGTGAGATCATCGCCGCCAATGGCTATGGTGACCGCGTTACGGTGGTGGCCAAGCCGTCCTGGGAGCTCGAGGTCGGACGCGATATGCCGGACAAGGGCGATGTGCTGATTTCGGAAATCCTCGGCACCGGCATTCTCGATGAAAACGTCGTGGAAGCCTTTGGCCATGCCCGCGCCAACCTTCTCAAACCCGGTGCTCCGGTGATTCCGCGCGGCATCGGCATCATGTCCCGGCTTGTCGGTGGGCCGGCGCTGGTGGACTCGTTTTCCGTCGGCAAGGTTCAAGGGTTCGATCTGAGCCCATTCAATCGTTTTATTCCCAACACCGCCGTGCTCAGGGAAGAGACCTCCAACTTCGAGAGCTTCAGCACTGACATGGAGGTATTCCGCATCGCCCTCGACGGCGCTCCGCCCGAACCCGAGACCCGCCATCTTGAGATCGCGGTCACCCGCTCGGGCATCTCGGTCGGTGTCCTGCAATGGGTCCGGCTTTATCTTGATGACGAGATCGTCTGCGAGAATGCGCCGGCGGAGCAACTCAAACCATCGGCCTGGAAACATGTGCTGTTCACATTCGCGCGCCCGGTCGAGGTTTTGGCGGGCGAGACTCTGGCGGTCGTCGCCGCCCATAATCTCCAGAGCACGATCTTTACCTTGGATACATCGGCGTAGGACGCGGGTGGTGGCTGATCATCGCCTTTGCCTTTGCCCCGCCAGCACCTAGAATGCCATCTCCGGGCTTATGAGGATTGTGCGGGATACCAGCCAATGTCGATTTCCGGTGGAGAACAGAACCGTGCCCCTGAGAAAGCCTTGGCGGAAGCGGCCAGGGCCTTTCAGCAGGGCCGCCCGGCGGAGGCGGAACAGATCTGCCGCGGTATTCTCGATGCCACCCCCGGCAATCCCGGTGCGCTCCATTTCCTCGGCATACTCGCGGCCCAGTCCGGGGATCTTGCCTCTGCCGCGGGGCTGATTGAACAGGCGGTTCAACGGCGCGGCGGCGACGCCAATCTCCATTTCAGTCTGGCCACGGTCTATTATCGATTGGGCCGCATTGATGATGCCGCCACCGCCTTTCGCCGTGCCATCGCGGTCAACCCCCAACTGACCGGCGCCCATATCGGCCTAGGCAACATCCTTGCCGAGAGCGAGGATTTCGGGGACGCCATCGCCGCCTACCGCAGTGCCCTTGCCAGCGATACCAACAATGTCGAGGCCTACAACAACCTCGGCACCCTGTTTCAGGAGATCGGGAACTTCGATGAAGCCGCGGCCGCCTATCGCTCGGCCATCGGCATCGATCCCAATATTTCCGAAATCCACAGCAATCTCGGCAACACGCTACGCGCGCAAGGCAATCTGGAACAGGCGATCGAATGCCATCGCCGCGCACTTGCCATCAACCCGGACTTTACCGTCGGCCATTGCAATCTTGCCAACGCTCTCGCCGAACAGGGGCAAAGGGGCGAGGCGATCGCCGCTTACCGGCGTGCCCTCGCCATCGATCCGGAAAATGCCAAGGCGCACGCCAATCTGGCAGCGGTGTTGCGCACCGAGGGTGATTTCAAAGGCGCCGAGGACGCCTTCCGCAAGGCGGTCTCCCTCGATCCCGAGGATGACACCGCCCATATCGGGCTCGGGCGCAGCATGCTGGACCAGGGACGCACCGGGGACGCCATCACGGCGTTTCGTTCGGCGACGGAACTTCGCCGCAAGCCGGGCGCGCCGGGGGCAGGGGATGGCGAGACCTTCCGTATGACATCGGTTTCCAAGCTCCGTCATGACATCGAACAGTTGCGCTATCTGATGGCGCAAGGCGTGCTTTCACCCGACTATGAACATGACGTCGCCGAGTATGAGCGCGTGCTCGCCGGCCACACCCTTGAGCCCGGCGCCATGGAACCCAATGCCGGACACATGTTCGAAGTGCCCGAGGCCGCGCGGCCCGGCCTCGCCCGTACCTACAACCGTTTGGTCCATGTGGCGCCGGCCCCGGCCCTTGGCCAAGGGGCGCTCAACCCCGCCCTCGACCGCGCGGCGATCGAAGCTGATTACTTCAACAACGCCCCCGGCATGACCTATTTCGACGGCCTGTTGAACCCTGAAGCGCTTGCCAGCCTGCAGCGTTATTGTCTGGAATCGACGATCTGGTTTGATTTCTCCTATCCCGAGGGATATTTGAGCGCCATCCCCGAGGATGGTTTCTATTGCCCCCTGGTGGCGCAGATCGCCGAGGAGTTGCGCCTCGCCCTGCCGGGAATTTTCGGCGACCACAAGCTCAGGAAATACTGGGCGTTCAAATGCGACAGCCGCATGAAAGCACTCAAGACCCATGCCGATGCCGCCGCGGTCAATGTCAATTTCTGGATCACCCCGGACAGCGCCAATCTCGACCCTGACACCGGCGGCCTTAGTATATGGGACAAGGAAGCGCCACTGGACTGGGACTTCGAGAAATTCAACACCGACGAATCCGCGATGCAGGACTTTCTTGCCGAACACAATGCGCGGGAGATGACCATTCCCCATCGCTGCAATCGCGTCGCCGCCTTCAATTCCGATTTATTTCATGCCAGCGGTGAATTAAATTTCCGCAATGGATATGAGAACCGCCGCGTCAACATCACCATGCTTTACGGATTTCGTGAAAACTGACCGCGCCTTGCCGGCGCCCAACCCCATGACCTAGGAAGCTGGTCCTGCGTAGCACGGAATTCCGCCAGTGGGTGCGAACCCAGCCTTGCAGGAATCTGGCGCCGGTGGCGGCGGCGATGCGCGCGCGGGTGGTCGAGCTTCTGGATCAGGAACGCGAGCGCTGGCCGTTATGGCTGCCGGTGGGCGCCGCCATCGGTATCGGAATTTATTTCGCGCTGCCCATGGAGCCCCCCATGTGGCTGGCGGCAACACTCCCGGTGGTCGCCATCGCGGTTGGGCTTTTGAGCTGGAAGCGACCTGTTGCCCTTATCACTGCCGCGGCGATGGGCATCGTTGCGCTTGGCTTTGCCGCCGCGACCTGGCGTACGCTTCAACTCGACGCGCCGGTGTTGGAAAAGCGTTTGGGTCCCACTTCGGTCACCGGCCAGGTGGTTCGGGTCGAGCCCAAGCCCAAAGGGGCGAGGATCACCCTGGCGCGGCTAAAAATTCCGCGGTTGGCGCCAGCCAAGACGCCTGACCGCGTGCGCATCCGTGTGCGCCGCGCCGAGGCCGATCTGTTGGCCGGGGACTGGATCACGGTCAAGGCGATGCTGTTGCCGCCACCGGCGCCGGCGGCGCCCGGCGCTTTTGATTTCGCCCGCCATGCCTACTTCCAGGGCCTAGGCGCCGTCGGTTTTGCCGTCGGTCGGGTGCGGCGCATCGATGCCGCTACGGGGCCTGGCGCCGGGGACAGCCGCACCATCGCGCAACGGTTTCGCTTGTGGCTTGCCAAGTTGCGCCAGAGCGTGCACCGGCGCATCACCGATGCCCTCAAAGGCACGGCGGGGGCCGTGGCGGCGGCGTTGATGACCGGCGAGCGGGGTGCCATTCCCGCCCATGTCATGGACTCCATGCGCGCCTCGGGCCTGGCGCATCTGTTGGCGATTTCCGGTCTTCATATCGGCTTGGTGACGGGCATTCTGTTCTTCGCCATTCGCGGCCTGCTCGCCATGATCGAGCCGGTGGCCTTGCGCTTCGCCATCAAGAAGTGGGCGGCTGGCGTGGCGCTAATGGGCGCCTTGGCCTATCTGTTGCTGACCGGAATGACGGTTCCGACCCAACGGGCCTTTGTCATGGCCGCCCTGGTGTTGCTGGCGGTGGTGATTGACCGCACGGCGATATCGATGCGTTCGGTGGCCTGGGCGGCGTTGATCGTGCTCGCCGTGGCGCCGGAAAGTCTTCTCGGTGCCAGCTTCCAGATGTCCTTTGCCGCCGTCATCGCCTTGGTGGCGACCTACGAAGCGCTGCGCCCGCTGGTGAGACGCTGGCGGTCGCGGTTGAAATGGTGGCATCTGGCGCTGCTCTATCTCGCTGGCGTCGCCTTGACCACGGTGGTGGCGGGAACGGCGACGGCGCCGTTCGCGGCCTATCATTTCAACCGGGTGGCGGTCTACGGGCTCGCCGCCAATCTTGTCGCGGTGCCGATCACGGCACTGTGGATCATGCCGTGGGCGACCATGGCCTATCTATTGATGCCCTTCGGCCTCGAGGGTGTGGCGCTTGCGCCCATGGGGTGGGGGATAGACGGTGTCATCGCCATCGCCAGGTCCGTATCGCACTGGCCCGGCGCGGTGGCACTGGTGCCTGCGATGTCGGCCATGGCTTTGGTGCTGGTCGCGCTCGGCGGGTTGTGGCTGTGCCTATGGCAGCGGCCCTGGCGGCTGGCGGGGCTTAGCCTAATCGCCCTTGGCCTGGTGGCGGTCCCCTTTGCCCGGCCGCCCGATGTCATGGTATCGGGCGACGGGCGGCTGATGGCGGTGCGCACCACGGATGGCGGACTGATGCTGTCGAGCCTGAAACGCAACCGCTTTGACCGTGAAAGCTGGCTCAGGCGCGCCGGGTTGGAGGGGGCCAAGGCGTGGCCAAGCCCGGCGGGGCTGGCCGCGGGATCAGACCGGACGATCACCTGCGATGATGTGGGCTGTCTCTACCGGGCACGCGGCAATACCGTCGCCCTGGTCAAGCGCGCCGATGCTTTTTTGGAGGATTGCTGGGTCGCCGATCTGGTCATCGCCGTGGTGCCGTTGCGCCGCCGCCGGTGCCCGAAGCCGAAGCTGGTGATCGACCGCTTCGATCTCTGGCGCAATGGCGCTTACGCTATGTGGATCGACCGGGATTTTATCCGCGCCGAAAGCGTCCTGGGCACTCAGGGCTTAAGGCCGTGGTCGCGGATCAGGACGCCGCGAGGCAAACGCCGCCAGCGGCGCTGACGATTGCAAACCGGGAGGCGATTGGAGCGGACGGCGACAGGGCGGTGATGATGAGGTCCGCTTTTAATATTGGCGCATCAACCCGACCAGACGGCCTTGAACCCGGACCCGGTCGGGGCCGAAGATCCGCGTCTCAAAGGATTTGTTGGCGGGTTCCAGCGCAATCGAATGGCCCTTGCGGCGCAGCCGCTTGAGAGTGACCTCGTTGTTGTCGACCAGGGCGACGACGATGGTGCCGTTCTCGGCGGTGTCGCAACTGTGGATGATGGCGATATCGCCGTCGAAGATGCCGGCGTCGATCATGGAATCGCCATCGACCTCGAGGGCATAGTTCTCGCCCTTGCCCAGCATGCTCGGCGGTACCTCGATGGTGTTGGAGTGATCGCGTAACGCCTCGATGGGGGCGCCGGCGGCGATGCGGCCGTAAAGCGGCAGTTCCACCGTATCGGTTTTCGATGCCACCTCGACCCCGGAAAGGGCGGCCTTGAACCGGCCTTCGATGACATTGGGGGCGAACCGCACAATCCCCTCCGGCGAAGCCGCGGCCGGTTCCCTACCGGCGGCGACGCTGTCGGGAAGACGCAGGATCTCGAGCGCCCGGGCGCGGTGTGGTAGCCGGCGCAGAAAGCCCCGTTCCTCGAGACCGGTGATCAGGCGGTGAATGCCGGACTTGGACTTGAGGTGGAGGGCGTCCTTCATTTCGTCGAAGGAAGGCGAAATGCCATGTTCACTGAGATGTCCATTGATGTACATCAAAAGCTCATGTTGCTTCTTTGTCAGCATCTCGACCCTCCGATGTGGCGCACCACAATATATAGAACAAAACCAAAACGTCCGTCTATGTTCTAGTTTGGTTCTAGCCCGCCGTCAAGGGGTGTTTTGCTCTGAAACCGGCAAAAAACCGGGTTGAAACGCGGGGAGAGAGGAATTTGGCGTCAGATGCTGAGAATTCCACCGCCAAGGGGGATAATCTCGACCCGCTCTCCTTCGCGGGCGGCGGGCGCGTTGGGCGGGCGCTTGATCAGGCAGTCCGATTTGGCGAACACGGACATCATCGAGCTGTCCTGAAGCTCGAAGGGCATGGCCATCAGCTCGCCATTGCCCGCGCGGGTGAGCCGGGCGCGGAGGTAATCCTCGCGGCGGTCGTTGGCGCCGAGGTCCGCACCGAGGATTGCGGTGGGCTCGGCCGTGGCCTCGGGCTTGGCGATGCCGAGCATGACCTCCATGGCCGGGCGAACGAACAGGGCAGCGCAGACTTGGGCCGAGACCGGATTGCCGGGCAGCCCCACCATCGGAGTGTCGCCGAGGCGGCCGAACATCAGCGGCTTGCCCGGCCTCATGGCGATCTGCCAGAAATCGACCTTGAGGCCGGCTTCGCCCAACACTTCGCCGACGATGTCATGGTCGCCCACCGAAACCCCGCCGGTGGTGAGCAGGAGATCGGCGCCCTCGGCGCCCTGAATCATGGCGCGCAGCGATGACGCGTTGTCCCGGGCGATGCCGAGATCGACCGGCGTGCCTCCACAAGCAGTGACGAAGGCGGCGAGGGCAAGCCCGTTGGAACTGACGATCTGGCTCGGCCCCAAGGGATCGCCCGGCATCATGACCTCGTCGCCGGTCGCCAACAGGGCGACCCGGGGCTTGCGCCGCACCGAAAGCCAGGGCCGGTTCATCGCCGCCGCCAGGCCGACATCGCGGGCCGTCAGTACCTTGCCGGCCTCGAGCAGCACATCATCGCGGTTAAAATCGAGCCCGGCTTTGCGCACGTAACGGCCATGCTCAGCGCTTTCCAGCACCTTGACGCTGTCCGCGCCGGCCTCGCGTTCGGTGTTCTCCTGGATGACGATGGTGTCGGCGCCCTTGGGCAGCGGCCCGCCGGTGAAGATGCGGACGGTCTCACCGGGGCCGACCTCACCTTCATAGAGGCCGCCCGCCGGGGCTTCGCCGATGATGTTGAGTGTCGCAGGTACCTTGGCGACATCGGCGGCGCGCACCGCATAGCCATCCATCGCCGAGACCGAAAGCGGCGGCTGTGTCACCCGCGCCGCGAGATCGGTGGCCAGCACCCGGCCCAGGGCGGCATCGATACCGACCTGCTCGGCGGGAAGCGCCGTGAACGCGGCCAGAATGCTGTGGCGTGCTTCTGCGACCGAGATCATCGCCGGGCCCCCTCAGTTGGCATCACCCGCTTAGTCGGCATCATAGGTGCCCGACTTGCCGCCCGATTTGTGGACCAGGTGGATGGCCTCGATGGTCATGGCGCGGTCGACCGCCTTGCACATGTCATAGACCGTCAACGCGGCGACGCTGACCGCGGTCAGGGCCTCCATCTCCACCCCGGTGCGGTCCGTGATCTTGCAGGTGGCGGTGATATCGATAGCATTGCGCCCGGGGTCGAGTTCGAGATCCACCGCCACCGAGGTCAGCGCCAGCGGGTGGCAGAGCGGGATCAGTTCCGCCGTTCGCTTGGCCCCCATGATGCCTGCGAGCCGGGCCACCGACAACACGTCGCCTTTCTTGACGCCGCCGTCGGCGATCAGCTTGATGGTCTCGGGCGAGGCGATCACCGAGCCCTTGGCGATGGCGGTGCGTTCGCTGGCATCCTTGTCAGAGACATCGACCATGCGGGCTTTGCCCTCGGAATCGAAATGGGTGAATTCGGCCATCTTAGTCTCCGCTTCAGGCTCAAAAGGGGCCATCGTCGCCCAACAGGCGCCGCGTCGCGCCCTCGATATCGTCCTGGCGCATCAGGGCTTCGCCGACAAGGAAGCATTTTGCGCCGAGAGCAGCCATGCGGGCAAGGTCATCGGGGCTATTGAGACCACTTTCACTGACGATGATGCGCGGCGCCGGGACCAGGGGCGCCAGCCGCTCGGTGGTGGCGAGGTCGGTCTCCAGGGTCTTGAGATTGCGGTTGTTGATGCCAATCAGGCCGTCCTCCAGGGCCAAGGCGCGCTCGAGCTCGGTCTCGTCATGGACCTCGACCAGAACGTCCATGCCGTGACCCCGCGCAATCCCGGCGAAGTCCTGGGCTTCTGCATCCGCCAACACCGCCATGATCAAGAGCACGCAATCGGCGCCCAAGGCGCGGGATTCAGTGATTTGATAGCCATCGACGATAAAGTCCTTGCGTAGGATGGGGAGCGCCGTGGCCGCCCGCGCCGCGCCCAGATCCTCGCCACAGCCCTTGAAATAATGCTCCTCGGTCAGCACCGAAAGGCAGGTGGCGCCGCCTGTCTCATAGGCCTGGGCGAGATTGGCTACATCGAAATCCTCGCGGATCAGTCCCGCGCTCGGCGAGGCGCGCTTGATCTCGGCGATGAGGCCATAGCCTTTTGCGGCGGCGCGGGCAAGGGCGGCGCCGAAGCCCCGGGGCGGGTTCGCCGCCGCCGCCGCCTCGGCCACGCCACTTAAGGGGTGTTCGGCCTTGAGGCGCGCCACATGGGCGCGGCGGTTGTCGCAAATCTCGGCCAGGATGTCGCTCACCGGGCCTAATCCCGGCCCGGGCGGTTGGTGATCTCGACCAGCTTGTCGAGGGTGGCCCGGGCCTTGCCCGATGCAATGGCCTCGGAGCCTTGCGCGACGCCATCCTTGAGGTCTTCCGCCTTGCCGGCCACGATCAGGGCCGCCGCCGCGTTCAACAGCACGATATCGCGGTAAGCCCCGAGGGCGCCGTCGAGCATGGCGGCGAGGGCACGGGCATTGGTTTCGGCATCGCCGCCCTTGAGGTCCGCCGGTTTGGCGCGCTCAACCCCGGCGTCCTCGGGCGTGATCTCGAAGCAAGTGACCTCGCCGTCCTTCAATTCCGCCACATGGGATGGCCCCGTGGTGGTGATCTCATCGAGGCCGTCGGAGCCATACACCACCCAGGCCCGCTCGGAACCCAAATTGCCCAGCACCCGGGCCAGGGGTTCGGTCCATTGCCGGTGGAATACGCCGACCAGCTGGCGCCGTGCATTGGCCGGGTTCGAAAGCGGGCCCAACAGGTTGAAAATGGTGCGGGTGCCGAGCTCGACCCGGACCGGGCCCACATGGCGCATGGCGCTGTGGTGCCGGGGCGCCATCAGGAAACCGATGTTGTTGTGCCACAGGCTATCCTTGACCAACTCCATGTCGGCATCGATGTTGACGCCGAGCGCCGCCAGCACATCGGCCGAGCCCGACTTGGATGACAGCGCCCGGTTGCCGTGCTTGGCCACGGGCACGCCCACGGCCGCCACCACCAGGGCCGCGCCGGTGGAAATGTTGTAGGTCCCCGACGCATCGCCGCCGGTGCCGCAGGTGTCGATGGCGCCTTCGGGGGCATCCACGTGCAGCGCCTTGGCGCGCATGACCCGGGCGGCGCCGGAGATCTCGTCCACGGTCTCGCCACGGACGCGAAGGGCCATCAAGAAGCCACCGATTTGGGAGGGGGCGGCCTCGCCGGACATGATGGTCTCGAAGGCCTGCTCCGCCTGTTGCGCACTCAGTTCACCGCCATCGGCGACATGGGCCAACAGGGCCTTGAAGGTTTCTGCGTTGGTGGTCATGCCGCTTGGGTCCGGGGCTGTGGCAGTTTGAGGAAATTCTCCAGCAATCGGTGGCCATGTTCCGAGGCGATGCTTTCGGGATGGAACTGGACGCCATAGACCGGAAGGCTCGTGTGGGCGAGGCCCATGATGACACCGTCATCGCTTTCCGCGGTGATCTCAAAACACTCCGGCAGGGTTTCGCGCTCGACGATCAGGGAATGGTAGCGGGTGGCGCGGAACGGCGACGGGATGCCGTCGAACAGGAGGTGGCCGGAATGGGTGATGGTGCTGACCTTGCCGTGCATGGGCTCAGACCCGCGGACAATCTTACCACCGAAGGCCTGGCCCACGGTCTGGTGGCCAAGGCAGACCCCGAGCACCGGCACCGGCGGGGTCAAGCCGGCCGCCGCGGTGACGAGATCGAGGGAAATTCCCGCCTTGTCCGGATCGCATGGGCCCGGCGACAACAGGATGGCGTCGGCGCCGAGCTCGATCGCGTCGGTGACCGCAAGCTGGTCGTTGCGCCGGACATCGATCTCGGCGCCGAGTTCACCAAGATAGTGGACCAGGTTGTAGGTAAAGCTGTCGTAATTATCTATTAACAATATCATTACAAAGACTTGCCGCGAAAAGTTAATGTTGGATAGAAACGATTTCCATTTCTTATATCAGGTCCGGTCACCGAATGGGAATCGGGGATGGTCCAGCCGGGCTTGACCAATCCATGGCGGGGATGAATAAAGACGCCATGACCGAGCCCACCTGCCATCGTCATGGCACTGCCCAGGTATCCACCCAAAGCGCCGGGACCTACACCTGCCCCATGCATCCCGAGGTCGAGAACGCCGGCCCCGGCATCTGTCCCGAATGCGGCATGGCGCTGGGGCCGATGACGGTGCCGGGACTGGGTGCGGGCGCCACATTCACCTGTCCGATGCATCCCGAGGTGAGCCAATCGGAGCCCGGCGCGTGTCCCGATTGCGGCATGGCGCTGGAGCAGGCTTCGATCCCCGGTACCGAGACCGTCTACACCTGTCCGATGCATCCCGAGGTCATCTCCGATGGTCCCGGTGAATGCCCCAAATGCGGCATGGCGTTGGAGCCCAAGACCATCGCCGCCGAGGAGCCGCCCAACCCGGAGTTGATCTACATGACCCGGCGCTTCTGGGTGACGCTGGCCTTCACGGTGCCCTTGGTGGCGCTGGCCATGGCCGAGATGGTGGCGGCGGTAGGGTTGCACAATGTGGTGCCGGGCCGGGTGCAGGCCTGGGCGCAGTTGGCGCTGGCGACGCCGGCGGTGCTGTGGGGCGGCTGGCCGTTCTTCGTGCGCGGCTGGGTCTCGATCGTAACCTGGCGGCTCAACATGTTCACCTTGATCGGCATAGGCACCGGCGTCGCCTATGTCTTCAGCGCCGTGGCGGTGGTGGCGCCGGGGCCGTTCCCGGCTTCGTTCCGCGGCCCCACGGGCGAGGTCGGGGTCTATTTCGAGGCCGCCGCCGTCATCGTCCTCCTGGTGCTGTTGGGCCAGATCCTGGAACTGCGGGCGCGTTCGCGCACGTCCAACGCCATCCGCGAGCTTCTCAAGCTGGCGCCATCGACGGCGCGGGTGATCGGCGAGGACGGCAGCGAAAAGGATGTGGCCATCGAGCTGATCAAACCCGGCGACCGCATCCGGGTGCGGCCGGGTGAGAAGATCGCGGTCGACGGCACCGTGGTCGAGGGTTCGAGCTCGATCGACGAATCCATGGTCAGCGGCGAATCGCTGCCGGTGGAGAAGGGGCCCGGCGACTGGGTCACCGGCGCCACTGTCAACGGCACCGGCGGCCTGGTCATGCGCGCCGAGCGGGTCGGCGCCGACACCCTTCTGAGCCAGATCGTGCGCATGGTGTCCGAGGCCCAGCGCAGCCGGGCGCCGATCCAGCGTTTGGCCGACGTGGTCGCGGGCTATTTCGTGCCCGGCGTGGTCGCCATCGCCGTGATCACCTTCATCGTCTGGGCGCTGTTCGGTCCGGACCCGGCGCTCGCCTACTCCCTGGTCAATGCGGTCTCGGTGCTGATCATCGCCTGCCCCTGCGCCCTGGGGCTGGCGACGCCGATGTCGATCATGGTCGGCACCGGCCTTGGCGCCGGGTCGGGGGTGTTGATCAAGAACGCCGAGGCCCTGGAGATTTTCGAGAAGATCGACACCTTGGTGGTCGACAAGACCGGCACTCTGACCCAGGGCAAGCCGCGCCTGGTCGGCGTCGAGGACGCCGCCGGCGACGATGACAATGGCCGCGAGTTGCTGCGCCTCGCCGCCAGTCTCGAGAAGGGCAGCGAACATGCCCTGGCCGGCGCCATCGTCGCTGGGGCCGAGGCGCGCCATTTGGCCTTGTCGAATGCCGAAGATTTCCAGTCGGTCACCGGCAAGGGGGTGAGCGGCACCGTCGATGGCAAGAAGGTGATGCTGGGCAATGCCAGGATGTTCGAAGACGAAGGCATTGCCCTCGGCGATCTCGCCACCCGCGCCGAAAGCCAACGCGCCGACGGCAGCACGGTGATGTTCATCGCCGTCGATGGTGTTGCCGCCGGCACCGTCGCCGTCGCCGACCCCATCAAGGACACCAGCTTCGATGCGGTCAAGGCGCTTAGGGCCGACGGTGTGCGTCTCGTTATGCTGACCGGCGACAACCCCACCAGCGCCCAGGCGGTGGGCGCGCGTCTCGGCATCGATGATGTCCGCGCCGAAATCCTGCCCGATGAGAAGGGCGCCATCGTCAAGGAATTGCAGGACCAGGGCCATATGGTGGCCATGGCCGGCGACGGCATCAATGACGCGCCGGCCCTGGCCCAGGCCCATATCGGCATCGCCATGGGCACCGGCACCGACGTCGCCATGGAAAGCGCCGGCGTCACCCTGGTCAAGGGCGATTTGCGCGGGCTGGTACGGGCGCGGCATCTGTCGCGGGCGACCATGCGCAATATCCGCCAAAACCTGTTCTTTGCATTTGCTTATAATTTTCTCGGTATACCCATCGCTGCCGGGGTGCTGTACCCGGCGTTCGGCCTGCTGTTGAGCCCGATCATCGCCGGGGCGGCCATGAGCCTGAGTTCGGTCTCGGTCATCGGCAATGCGCTCCGGCTTTCCAGGGTCAAGCTTTGAAAGTAAGTATTAGGGGATACCAACGTGGCGCTTTGGCCCTTTAAGCGCGGAAAGAAAGCGGACCCGGAAGACTCCGAGGAGAACGGAAAAAAGCCGGCTGAGGCCGATTCGGAAAATTCGGATACGGAAGACTGGGAGTTATCGCCACGGCGGCTGATGCTGATCGGTGGTATCACCGTTGGCGCCGCCATCATCGGCATCGGGTTGGGCGTAGGGCTCATCTTCGTGTTGGGGCCCCAGACCGGTGATGCCCCCACTGAAGTCAGTGTTGCCACTGACACGCCACCGCCCCGGCCGTCACCGCGCCAAGGCATGCCGCGGGTGGTGTTCGAACATCCCGAACAGTTGGAACGCGAGCCCATCCCCCACATCACACCGCCGGCCAAATCCGCCGCCAACGAGGGCGAGGACCAGCAGGCGGCGTTGCCGCGGCTCCTTCCTCCGCCGGAAGCGCGAGAGGCGAAACGCCTGCCGCCATGGCAACGGTACGCCGTCGCGGTGACGCCAAGCCCGGACCGGCCCATGATCAGCATCGTCATCGACGATCTCGGCATGAACCGCAAGGGGACGGCGCGGGCGATTGCCTTCAAGGGTCCCCTGACATTGGCGTTCCTGCCTTATGCCGGTGATCTCAAGCGCCAGATCGCCGCGGCGCGGGCGGCCGGCCATGAGCTTCTGGTCCATGTCTCCATGGAGCCGGTATCGCAAAACGAGAATCCGGGACCCAATGTGCTCACCGCCAGTCTTGGCAATGATGAATTGTTGCGCCGCTTGCGCTGGGCGCTCGACCGTTTCGACGGCTATGTGGGAATCAACAATCATATGGGCAGCCGCTTCACCAGCTTTGAAGCCGGCATGAAAGTGGTGATGGGGGAGATCAAGGCCCGGGGATTGCTGTTCCTCGATTCGCGCACCTCCATCGGCAGCCGGGGCGTCAGCATGGCGCGGCGCTTGGGCGTGCCCCATGCCCGGCGCCACATCTTCCTCGACGACACCTTGGATGCCGAAACCGTGCGCGCGCGCTTGGCTGAGGTCGAGGCCGCGGCCTCCCAAGCTGGCTATGTGGTCGCCATCGGCCATCCCCACAAAGTCACCCTCGACGCCCTGGCCCAGTGGTTGCCCGGGGTGGCAAGGCGCGGCTTCCAACTGGTGCCGATCTCGGCCATCGTGCGCAAGATCAAAGGCAAGGGTTAGGGTCTGAAATGGAAAGGCCCCCGATCTGGGGGCCTTTCACGGTCGAGAACAAGGTTTACAAACGATCGTTAGCAGCCGGCGGTGCAGGTGCCGTTGCCGTCGAACTCCATGGTCTTGCCGGACAGCGGCAGATGGACCGGGACCTTGACCATCTTCTTGAACTTGGCGACCTTCGATTTGGCCTTGAGCTTGCCGCCCTTGGTCGCGGCCTCGTTGAAATGCATGGGGATTACGGCCTTGGGCTTGATCAACTCGTTCACCGCCCAGGACGCTTCTTCCGGCCCCATGGTGAAGATGTCGCCGATGGCGATGATGGCGAGTTCGGCCTTGTAATAGCGCCGCACCAGAGTCTCCATTTCCGCAGTTATCCCGGTGTCACCGGAGACATAGACCACCAGGCCATTGGAGAATTTGAGGATGTAGCCATTGTCCGGGCCGGCATAGGCGGTCAGGCCATCGGGCTTCATGGCCTCGGCCATTTTCTTGTTGAGGAAGCTGGGCGAGACCCCGTTGGAATGAACGGTGGGGACGATGGCGATGGTGACGCCGCCGATCTTGCGCTTGCCGCCGAAGCGCACGAGCTTCAATTGCTTCTTCGATCCGCCGGCGGCCTTGACCTTGGCACGCAGGAAGCCGCGCATTTGTCCGCCGGTGACAACCTTGGATTTCTTGGCCACGGCGATCAGGGCGGTGAGGGAATGGGGCGTGGCCTTGACCGAGGTCTTGGGCTTGGCGCAGGTGCCGGCATTCACCGAAGCAATGTGGCGGTCGCCAAGATGATCGGAATGGACGCTCGAAAGCAGCACCACGTCGATTTTGCCGAGCCGGGGATCCTTGGCGCCGGCGATGGTGCGCCCGGCATCGAACAGGATCCGGGTGCCGGTGGGATCTTCGAACAGAAAGGCGCGGTCGCGGCGGCACATCTCGCCGTCGTGGCTGCCGAGCGCGGTGATCTTGACGCCGGCCGCCGATGCCGGCGCCGTGGTCAGGACCATCGCGCCCAAAAACCCAAGCACGGCCACGGTCGATATCAACAATAATTTGTTCATGACAGTCTCCCTGGTTTCATCATTGGTATTGATAAGCCCGTTTGGAATATAAGGATGATATAGGGAAACTGAATTTGAGGGAACGCCGCCGATGATCGATGTCTATTCCTGGACCACGGGGAATGCCCGCAAGGTCTATCTCATGCTGGAGGAAACCGGGCTTGCCTACCGGGTCCATCCCATCGATATCAACAAGGGTGATCAGTTCTCCCCTGAGTTTCTCAAGATCAGCCCCAACAACAAGATCCCGTCCATCATCGACCAGGACGGGCCGGGTGCCGCGCCCTATGCCATGTTCGAATCCGGCGCCATCCTGATCTATCTGGCGGAAAAGACCGGCCGCTTCCTGCCCAGCGACGACCGCGCCCGGCTCGATGTCCTGCAGTGGCTGATGTTCCAGATGGGCGGCGTCGGCCCGATGTTCGGCCAGGCCGGCCATTTCGTTTCCCGCAAGGACGAGCCAGGGATGGAATATGGCCTGCAGCGCTACGTCAAGGAAGCGGCGCGGCTGTTCGGTGTCATGGACCGCCGCCTCGGGGCGTCGGAATATCTCGGCGGGCCGGACTACACCATCGCCGATATCGCCACCTTCCCATGGTGCCAGGATTCGGAAAAACGCGGCGTCGATTACCGGGACTATCCCAACTTCACGCGCTGGTTCGAGACCATCGCCGCCCGCGATGCGGTGAAGGCGGCCGATGCCGTGGCGGAACGGTTGCGCCAGGGCCGGGCGGCGGAGTAGGGGGCTAAGCTTCCGCCAGGATCTTGTCGCGCTTGGGATTGAAGCGGTAGCGTGGCTCGTGATCTAAATCACACCCGGTGATGCGGATGACCCAGGCGCCTTGCGGATGGGCGGTGGAATGGATCACCCCGGGCCCATAAGCCTTGGACTGGCCCGGGCCGATGCGGTAGGCGCTCGCCACTTCCAATTCGGCGTGGTCCTCGTCCTCACCATTGGTCCGGCGCCATTCGGTCATTTCGGTGAAGCCCTTGATGTTGCCGTAGATCGCCCAGGATGAGCCATGGCTGTGGGGATTGCCGCCCTTTTTAGTCTTTTGGACATGAGCCAGCACGTAAGCGCCGGAAGCGGCATCGTGATAGAGCACGCGCTTGCCCGGCGCCATGTCCTCGGAAAAGGTCGCCTTGATGAAGTCCTGATTGACCAGCAATTTCTCGAGCCGGGTGCGGATCTGCTCGCGGCCTTCGTCGGTGGCGCCATTGCTCAGGATGTCGTGGCAATCATTGCAGAATTGGTCGAGTGAATAGCTCATGGGTTCCTCCCCCGTTGCGTGCGCGGCCGTCGGCGCCGGATATATGGCCTCATCCTAGGCAACATCCGGGCCCCGGACAAGGCGCGTAACGGGTACGCTCAAGGGCTCAGGCCGCCCCCGCCACCGCCTTTGCCGCCCGTTTGCGTTGATGGGGGTCGAGGAAACGCTTGCGCAGGCGGATGCTGTCGGGGGTGACCTCGACCAATTCATCATCCTTGATATAGGCGATGACTTGCTCCAGCGACATTTTGCGCGGCGTTGTCAGGCGCACGGCCTCGTCGGTGCCCGACGCCCGGATGTTGGTCAGCTGTTTGGCCTTCATCGGGTTGACATCGAGATCCCGGCCCCGGCTGTTCTCGCCGATGATCATGCCTTCATAGACCGGGACGCCGGCGCCGATGAACATGGCGCCACGCCCTTCCAGGTTCATCAGGGCGTAAGGGACGCTTTTGCCGTTGGCGGTGGACACCAAAACACCGTTGCGCCGGTCGTCGATGGGCCCGGCAAAGGGGCCGTATTCCCGGAACACCCGGTAGATGACGCCGGTGCCCCGGGTTTCGGTCATGAAGTCACCGTGATATCCGATCAGCCCCCGCGATGGCGCGATGAAGCGCAGACGGACCTTGCCGCCGCCGGATGGGCGCATGTCCTCCATCCGGCCCTTGCGCTTGGCGATGGCCTCGACCACGGTACCGGAGAACTCTTCGTCGACATCGACCACCACGTCTTCATAGGGCTCCAGGGTCTTGCCGCTGTCAGGATCGGTGCGGGTGAGCACCCGGGGCCGGCTGATGGAAAGCTCGAAACCTTCGCGGCGCATGGTTTCAATCAGCACCCCCATTTGCAACTCGCCCCGTCCCGAGACCTCGAAGGCGTCGTTTGTCTCGGCGTCACGGACATGGATGGCGACATTGCCCTCGGCTTCGGCCATCAGGCGCGTACGGATCAGGCGCGAGGTCACCTTCCTGCCCGAGCGTCCGGCCAAGGGTGAATCGTTGATGGAAAAGATCATCGACAGGATCGGCGGGTCCACCGGCTCGGCGGCGATGCTGTCTTCGTTTTCAAGATCGCACAAGGTGTCGGACACGGTGGCGGCATCGAAGCCGGCGACGGCGACGATGTCACCGGCATGGGCGTCTTCGACCGCGGTGCGCGAGATGCCCCGGAACGCCAGAACCTTGGTGATGCGGGTCTGCTCCACCACCCCGCCGTCGCGG
>JAZFWG010000354.1:0-7145 GCA_036448135.1 Alphaproteobacteria bacterium | reverse complement strand
TTGGTGGCGAGATGACCCAGCACTTCGGAGCGGTCGGTGCAGAGGTTCTGAACCTGCTGCGCCTGAACCGGCAGCGACAGGATCAAACCCAAAGTTGCGGCAAGCAACGTTTTCTTCAACATTGGCTCGGTCCTCCCATGGGCACGGGCGCGATGGCCCTTCTCCCTGTATGGTTAAGCATAAGGAGATAGGTTTAATAATTTGTGTAAATAAGTTGCAATTTTCTTGACGCTTGTTTCCGCTTGGGCTTGTATTTTTTGCTGAATTTACCCTGGGTTCCAAATTGATCTGGTATTTAGGGGTTTGGAGGCAGGGTCAAGAGTTGGGAAATCTTAATCGAAGTTGCCTTGGGGAATTTCCGAGGTTGGGAATGGCCCTGAGTTACCATCCGCCCGCAACATCGGGCCGGCGCCGAATTCGGCGGTTGCAAATCTTTTGGAAATTCATAACGTGCAGGCCTCGGGGCGTGGCGCAGTCTGGTAGCGCACCTGCTTTGGGAGCAGGGGGTCGCTGGTTCGAATCCAGCCGCCCCGACCAAAACATAAAGTCAGCATTTTGCCAGGAGTTGTTGAGCCAGGATTTCAGGGGGACGTAATGGAAGTCGATATGCTTGGGATGGCCATGAAGGCCGCCGTGATCATGGCCGACCCGACGCGGTTCATGTTCCTGAGCCTTGGGGTGTTTATCGGGCTGTTGATCGGTGTCATCCCCGGGCTTGGCGGGTTGGTCGGGCTGTCGCTGCTGCTCCCCTTCACCTTCGACATGGACCCCTATACCGCGCTTGCCTTCCTGATGGGGTTGCAGGCGGTGGTCGTGACCTCGGACACCATCCCCGCGGTTCTGTTCGGCGTGCCCGGAACCGTGGGCTCGGCGGCGACGATTCTCGACGGCTTTCCCAT
This sequence comes from Alphaproteobacteria bacterium, assembly GCA_036448135.1. GTDB lineage: Bacteria > Pseudomonadota > Alphaproteobacteria > SMXQ01 > SMXQ01 > JAZFWG01. Next base: position 6,246 of record JAZFWG010000354.1, on the reverse strand, counting down.
GGCACGGAAAGGCGAGGCCGGGCGCGCCTTCGGTGCGGCGTTTTCGGCCTCGGTGCTGGGCGGGGTGTATGGCGCCCTGTTGCTGGCGGTCAGCATACCGATCCTGCGGCCCATCATGCTTTATATCGGCTCACCGGAACTGTTGGCGTTCTGTGTGTTCGGCATCTCGCTGGTCGCGGTGCTGAGCGGCGGCACGCCGCTCAAGGGCTTGGCGGCGGCATGTATCGGCCTGATGGTGGCGACGGCGGGCGACGATCCCCAGACCGGGACGCTGCGCTGGACCTTCGGCTCGCTTTATCTGTGGGATGGGCTGCCGGTGGTGCCTCTGGCCCTCGGGCTGTTCGCCATTCCCGAGATCGCCGACATGGCGATCACGCGGACAACGATCAGCGGTAAAGCCAAGATGGCCTCGCGCTGGGCCCAGCTCGAAGGCATCAAGGACGTGTTCCGCAACAAATGGCTGATGCTGCGCTGCGCCACCATCGGCGCCTCCTTGGGCGCGGTGCCGGGGATCGGCGCCTCGGTGATCGACTGGATCGCCTACGGCCATGCGGCGCGGACCGAAAAGGGGGCCGAATTGACCTTCGGCAAGGGCGACGTGCGCGGCGTCATCGCCTCGGAATCCTCCAACAACGCCAAGGAAGGCGGCGCCCTGGTTCCCACCATCGCCTTCGGCGTTCCCGGCACCGCGGCCATGGCGCTGTTGCTGGGTGCGTTCCTCATCCACGGCCTGGTGCCGGGTCCCGACATGCTGACCAAGCGGCTCGATATCACCTATACGCTGGTGTGGTCGGTCGCCATTGCCAACATCATCGGCGCCGGAATCTGTTTCCTGTTCGCCAACCAGCTCGCCAAGATCGCCCTGGTGCGCATCGGCATCCTGGCGCCGCTGGTGCTTGCCATCACCTTCATCGGCGCCTTCCAGGGTTCCCGGCAATGGGGCGATATCTATGCCCTGCTGATCTTCGGTTTCGTCGGCTGGATCATGAAGCGTTTGCGCTGGCCGCGGCCGCCGTTGATCCTTGGCTTCGTTCTTGGTGGGTTGATCGAACGCTACATGTTCATTTCGGTCGAACTGTTCGGCGCCCAATGGCTGTTGCAGCCAGTCGTCGCCTTCATGTTCGCGGTTTCGCTTTATGGCATCCTCCGGCCCATCGTGCGCGGCTATATGGCAAGGAGCCACACGGCAAAGGGCAAGCGGGTCTTCGGCCTGCAGCGCCAGAACCTCAACCCCGATATGGGGTTCGCCGTCATGGTCGTGCTGTTTTTCGTGGCTTGTCTCGCGGTGTCGTGGGAATGGCCGTTCGGCGCCAAGCTGGTGCCCCAGTCCATTGCCTGGGCGGGGGTGCTGTTCGCCGGCACCTTAGTGCTGTCGGGATTGTTCGTTGCGCCCGGGGGGGACTCACAGGCGGTGGCGAATCCCGGGGCCATGCGTGGCGAAACCCAGACGGTGGCCCAGGAGGATATCCATTTCGATATCCAGGCCGATTACGGCGATCTTTCCGTCGCCGAGATCTTCCGGCGCGTGGCGACCTATTTCGGCTGGTGTCTGTTCTTCTTCGGTGCCGCCAGCATCATTGGGCTGTTGCCGGCGATGGGGGTGTTCCTGATCGGCTATATCCGTTTCGAGGGCAAGGAAAGCTGGTTTATGACCCTGGCGGTTTCGGTGCCGATGTGGATCTTCTCCTATATCCTGTTCCACCAAGTCCTCTTCGTGCGCTGGCCGCAAACCGTGATCGGCGACATGTTCCCGGTGTTGCGCACCTTCAACGCCATCAATCTGTTCTGAGGCGATGTGTCCCGAGGCCGTTTGCTCTGGATACGGGGCATGCGAAAAGCGCCTCCCCGGTGGGGGAGGCGCTTCGCGTCAGAGCGTAAATCGAACGGGTTGGCCGGCCTTACTATTTCTTGAAGCCGAGGATCTTGCGCAACTTTTCGACCAGGGGTGCGGGGACGTTCAGCCCCTTGGCGACGATCTTCTGCAATTTCGCCCCTGAAACCGGGTCAACCGGCGCCCGGCGCTTCTTGGCGTCGGCAAGAAAGGCAGGATCCCGCATGGTCGCGGCGAAGGCCTTGCGCAGGGCCTTGAAGCGGGCCTTGGGCACCTCCGGAGCGACCCAGAATCCCATGCCGAGATTCTCGCTGACCTCGATGAAGCGCAGCATGACCTTGGCTTCCTTGGTCGGCATCAAATCCATCAGTCGTGGAACATTGGGGATGTCCTTGATCAACGGTCCGTACTGGACCAGGTGGATGATCTTCTTGTTCTTGATCCAGTGACTCTTGACCGAAGTCCAGCCCGAATAATAATTCATGCGGCCCTGGACTTCGCCCTGTTCCAACGCCTTGTTGATGGCGCCGCCACCCTTATAGCCCTTGATGACCTTGAACTTGGTGCCAAGGAAATGGTTCATCATGGTCGGCACCATGTAGGTCTCGGACCCCAGTCCGGTCGAGCCCATCTTGATCGTCACCTTTTTGGCCTGGGCCAATGTGGTCGCCGGTGACGTATGCCACACCGTGACCGTGGCCGGCCGCGGCGTGATCGAGCCGAGCCACTGGAACTTGGTGGCGTCGAACTTGACGTTGCGCAGCGCCGGCGCCAGCACCGAAGGCGCCAGCACTTCGGCGATGAAGGTGCCGTCCTTGGGCGCGGCGTTGTAGGCGAAGGCCGCGCCCTTGGTGCCGCCGCCACCCGGACGCGAGGTCACGATGATGGTGGGCTTGCCGGGGATGTGGTTCTTGATGTGCTTCGACAGCAAGCGGCCATAAAGGCCCAGCGAAGCGCCCAGGCCCGACGGCACCATGATGGTGACCGTCCTGCCCTTATAGAAATCCGATACCGCGTCTGCGGCGGCGGGGGATGCCCAGGTCCCGGCGGCAACGACGCCGGCGGCGAAGGCAAAGCTCAATCCACGGTGATTCATTGGTCAACTCCCTGTTATTTCGTTTTAAAGCCGTACTTGGAGCCGGTCGTGAGATAAGCCCCTTCATATGGTCCCCTACGGTAGCACCGGGGACCAAAATTTCAAAGGCGCGTTGATATCCCGTCAGAATTCCCGCAGCAGCCGGCCCCCGGGAAGTTCCCGGGGGTTTCTTGCATCGCCCGGCGCCAGCGTTTACCCTTCGGCCAACACGGCTGATCGCAACCAGACGTTTTATCATTGGAGACATGCTCATGGCTGAACTCGAGATCATCGGCACCCTTACTTGCCCCTACGTCCAACGCACCCGAATCGTCCTGTTGGAGAAGGGCCTGGAATCCGCGTTCAAGGAGGTCGATCTCCGTAACAAGCCCGATTGGTTCCTGGCGGTCTCGCCCTATGGCAAGGTGCCGGTGCTGAACCACGGCGATGTGCGTCTCTATGAAAGCGCGGTGATCAACGAATATCTGGAAGAGGTGTTTCCGTCTCCGGGGTTGATGCCCAAGACGCCGGGGCTTCGCGGCCACGCCCGGATCTGGATCGATTTCTGCAACAACTATCTGGTTCCGGCCAATGGCAAGCTGCTGCGCTCCGAGCCCGGGGATGAACGCGATGCGGCGCGGGCCAAGCTCGCCGAGCGTTTCCGGCAGATGGAGTTTGAAGGGCTGGAGAAGCTTTCAGGCCCCGGGCCGTACTGGTTTGGTGAGACCGTGTCCTTGGTCGATATCACCTTCCATCCCCATTTCGAGCGCATGGTGGCCACGGAAACCTACCGGAACGCGAAGATTCCAGAGGACTGCGAACGGCTTCTGGCCTGGCGCGAGGCGATGCGCGCACGCCCCTCGGTCAAGGAAACCTCGCGTCCGGCGGAGCATTATCTCGAACGCTACGCGCGGTATGCCGACAAGGCCGAGGCGGACGCCACCGCGGCTTAGGTTTTTGCGGAATCTCCGCGCCGGGGGTGACAGGGCGCCTGGGGCATCCCACATTTCGCGCAGAGGAGGGCACATGCCATGATCAAAGGGCTGCACCACAACGCCTATCGCTGCCGCGATTCCGAGGAGACCCGGGAATTCTATGAGGATTTTCTCGGTTTGCCCCTGGCCAACGCCTTCGAGATCACCGAATCCAAGACCGGGCGCCAGGCCAGCGTGCTCCACAGCTTCTACCGCCTCGGCGACGGGTCGTTCCTCGCCTTCTTCGAGGCGCCGGGCCGTCCCTTCGAGTTCAAGGTTCAGCATGATTATGATCTGCACATCGCCCTCGAAGTCGACAACGCGACGCTCGAGGCCATGTTCGAGAAGGGCAAGGCCGCCGGCATCGAGACCCGGGGCATCGCCGACCATGGCTTCGTCCGTTCGATCTATTTCCGCGACCCCAACGGCTATGTCATCGAACTCGCGGCGCCCGCGAACTCTTCGGACGAGACCGCCGCCGATGGCGAGAAGGCGGCCCATGATGCCCTCGAGCGCTGGCAGGAGACCAAGGCGCACTAGCCCTGGAGGTGAGGGCGCCAACCGTCGAGCCGCCTTACGACAACTCGATCCGTCGCTTGGGGATCACCACGGTCACGATCAGGCCCACCAAGCCAGCGATGAGTGAGGACACACGCCAATCCCACCAGACGGCGATGGTCACCATTGCGTCACCCGATGAATGATTGCGCCGAATCGTAGAACAATTTAAATGCGAGCAGGGTCAGGATGGTCTTAAGCCCATTGCGAAATACATGTTCCGGCAACTTATCCAGCACCGCCCGGCCGCAATAGGTCCCGAGAAATCCGAAACCCAGCAATCCAATGAGCAAGGGGATATAGGGCCCGAAGGCGAAGCCGATGAGGCCGAAGGCCAGCACCTTGAAGCCATGCTGGATCGACATCAGCATGGCGTGGGTCGCCACCACCTGGTGGCGGTGCGCGCTTGCCGCCGCCGTGAAGGGGGCGATCAAGGGCCCGGTTCCACCGACGAACATGGAGACGAAGGTGCTGCCAACGCCGAGCGCGAAGAACTTGGCCGGCCCCGGCTTGGCGCTGCGGAAACCCGGCGCCCAGGTGCCATAAAGGACGAAACAGGCGAGCACCGCCAGCAGCAGCCATTTCGGCAGCGAAACCACCACATGGGCGCCCACCGCCGCGCCGATCACCGTGCCAACCACGAATGCCGGCAACACGAGATAGAGAACCTGGCGCACCAAAAGCACCATTCGGCCAAAATTGGAGCCAAATTGCACGACGCCATGCACCGGGATGAGAACCGCCGGCGGCAACACCATCGCCATGGTGGCGAGAACCAAAAGACCGCCACCGAGGCCCAGGGCGCCGGCGATGAAACTGCCGAGGAAGGATACCCCGCACAGCGCCACGAACACCCAGATCGAAAGGCTGGTGCCCTGGGTTAGAAGCTCAGCAATGCCATCCAAGCTCGGATACCGCCTCTAGGGTGTGTAATCAGGGCATTTCCGCCAACAGCCGGCCATGGCCCGAAATCGGGTCGGTCATGCCGAGCTGTTTCGAGATATACCAGCAGCGCACCGCGACCGGATGGAGCAGGGGCACGCCCAGTTCGCGCTCCAACTCATCGATGACGTCGAAGGCCCGCCAATTGCTGCCGAGGATATAAAGCGCCTCGGGCGCCCCCGGCTGGTCCTTGAAAGACCGTACGATCAGATCGTAAATCTCTTGCGGGGAAAGGGCGTTGATATCCTGCCCTTCCGCCGTGGGCCGGCCCATGGCCAGCACTTCGAATCCGGCGTCGGTGAAGTACCGGGTGAAGGCGTCGGCCAACACACCGAGGAACGGCGTCAGGCCCATGAATTTTTCGATCCCCAAGGCCTTCATGGCCGCCAACTGGGTCATGCCGGTGGTGAAGACCGGGCGCTGATAGGTGTCCAGCCAGGTCTTGACGCGTTCACGTTCGAATTGCAGGCCCTGGATCATGAAGGGCGGCGCCCCTTCGGGATGGATGAGATCGACCCCCTCGGCGGCGAGCTCCGCCACCATGCGGTCGTAGACCGGCATGATGGTCTCGAACTCCTCGACCGAGTAGTTGCGGATATCGAGATAGCGCGAGATGAACTCGACCCCGGGCATGAGGTCCACCAGGTCCTGGAACGAGTTCGATGTCTTGGTCGGCTTGACGACGCCCACTTTCGGCCGATCGGATGTATCGGTCATTGCTCCTCCCCAACGGTTGTTGTTTTGGCCGCTCTTGCGCCCATTATAGGCGAGCTTGGCATCCGGCGGTATTTTTCAAAGGGGTGTTGGCCTTTGGCCATGGGATGTGCATAATCCCGCCGCCGAGATACCATTTTGAACAACCTAGA
>JAZFWG010000353.1:0-2160 GCA_036448135.1 Alphaproteobacteria bacterium | reverse complement strand
CCTTCATCGGCCTCAAACCCGATCTGATCTGGCGCTGTCACGACGAGAAGGCCGAGATCAACCGCAATCCGCAGCATGACGCCAACGCCTTCGAGCCCGTGGCTGAGGGCGTGCTGGAGTCCCTGGGTGCGTTGATCGAGGCAACCCACATCGACACGCCTTCGGGCCTACCGCCCATGGCGGCGGGCCTGTTCGGTTATATGGGCTACGACATGGTTCGCCTGATGGAGCGCCTGCCCGACGACAACCCGGATGATCTCGGCATCCCCGACGGCATCATGCTGCGTCCCTCGGTGATCTGCATCTTCGACAATATCGAGGACGTGGTGATCGTGGTGACACCGGTCAGGCCCGCCAATGGCATCGATGCGCGCACCGCCTATGACCAGGCCCGCGACCGGCTTCAAGCCATCCTGGAAGTGCTGGCGGCCCCCCTGCCCGGCCAGCCCCGGCTCGCCACCGGTGATGGGGCATCGGCGGTCACATCCAACACCAGCCGCGCCCAGTACCATGACATGGTGAAGGCGGCGAAGGCCTATATCCGCGCCGGCGATGTCCTCCAGGTGGTGCCGTCGCAGCGCTTCGCGGTGCCGTTCCCACTGCCGCCCTTCGCGCTCTACCGCTCATTGCGCCGCCTCAACCCGTCGCCATTTCTGTTCTATCTCGATTTCGGCGGGTTCTCGGTGGTGGGATCGAGCCCCGAGATCCTGGTGCGGCTGCGCGACGGCGCCGTCACCATCCGTCCCATCGCCGGCACCCGTCGCCGCGGCGCCGACGCCGCCGAGGACAAGCTTCTCGCCGACGATCTGTTGTCCGACCCCAAGGAGCTGGCCGAGCATCTGATGCTGTTGGATCTTGGCCGCAACGATGTCGGCCGGGTCGCCAAGACCGGCACCGTCAAGGTCACCGAGCAGATGGTGATCGAATACTATTCCCACGTCATGCACATCGTCTCCAACGTGGAAGGCCGGATCAAGGATGGGCTCGGCGCCCTCGAGGCGCTGGTGGCGGGCTTCCCGGCGGGCACCGTTTCCGGCGCGCCCAAGGTCAGGGCCATGGAGATCATCGACGAACTGGAGCATTCCCGGCGCGGCATCTATGGTGGTTGCATCGGCTACTTCGCCGCCAATGGCGCGTTGGACACCTGTATCGCGCTGCGCACCGCCCTGGTGAAGGACGGCACCATGTATGTCCAGGCCGGCGGCGGTGTCGTCGCCGATTCCGACCCGGAAGCCGAATATCAGGAAAGCCGCAACAAGGCCCAGGCCCTGATCCGCGCCGCCGAACAGGCGATCGAAACCGCCGAAGGTGCGGGCTAATGGGGTAAGCTAGACGCCATGATGAAACCGATCCCCGTGAAGCTTGACGACATCTACGTCCCCGCCAAGCACCGGGCCACCCTGGAGCCGGAAAAGGTCGAGGCCCTGGCCGAGAGCATCCTGGAAGAAGGTCTGCAAAACCCGATCCAGGTGCGCAAGGACCCCGGCAACAAACGCTATGTGCTGGTCACCGGCCTCCACCGCCTAGAAGCCGCCCGCGCCTTGGGCGAGGACACCGTCGATGCCCTGGTGGTCGCCGCGCGCCAGCATTGACGAAAAGCGCTTACGCGAAGGGTTCGTTAATTATTTCGATATCATTCCTGGTTCCGGCGCCGTCAATCCCCATATAGACCGGCTATCGCCCATCCCCAGCCAAAGGACCGAAGTTGAACATTCGCAATATCGCCATCATCGCCCATGTCGACCATGGCAAGACCACCCTGGTCGACAGGCTGCTGAGCCAAAGCGGCCAATTCCGCGCCAACCAGAAGGTGGTGGAGCGGGTTATGGATTCCAATGAACTCGAACGCGAACGCGGTATCACCATTCTTTCCAAATGCGCATCGGTGGAATGGGAGGGCGTACGGATCAATATCGTCGACACGCCGGGCCATGCCGATTTCGGCGGCGAGGTCGAACGCATTCTCGGCATGGTCGATGGCGTGCTGTTGCTCGTCGATGCCGCCGAGGGCCCGATGCCGCAAACCAAGTTCGTCACCGCCAAGGCGTTGAAGCTGGGATTGAAGCCCATCGTCGTCATCAACAAGGTGGACAAGCCCGACGCCCGCCCCGACCAGGTCCATGACGAGGTCTTCGATCTGTTCATCGGTCTCGACGCCAA
>JAZFWG010000352.1:0-12181 GCA_036448135.1 Alphaproteobacteria bacterium | reverse complement strand
CCGCAGAACTCGCCACTACCACCAAGCTCGGGGGGGAGGACGCAATCGCTCAGGGTGATATCGCCGGCATTGCCCGCGACCGGGGTGCCCGGGTTTCCATCGTCCCAATGGAGCTGGACGTCGAGGTCGGGATCTGAGTCCCACCCGATGATGCCAAATTCGCATGCAATTTCCGAAGGATCACCAGGACAAAAAGGCGTTGTATTTTCTATGGTGACGACCATGGCAATGGGTGTGCCCGCTGCAACGTCCGCGGCCGTCACCTCGAACGGCTGGCTGAAGGTATTGCCAACCGCGGCGACGTTGACCGATTCTTCCGCGAAATGCTCTTGGAACGGTGATGGCTCCGGGTTCGCCGCTGGATCCATGACCCTGGCCATGAAGAGATAGGGATTGACGAGCCCGGCGCCCCAGTCGTCGTCCACCCCCGGCAGGCCGAAGTCATGGGCGGTGTTCATCAGCAGCGTCTTGATCTCAGCCGGTGTCAGAGCTGGGTCGACTTGCAGCGCCATCGCCGCCAATCCGGCGACGCCGGGTGTCGACATGGAGGTGCCGCTCTTATTGGCATAATTAATGTTCGCCGCGTTGACATAGGCGGACTTGACATCCACGCCCGGATAGACGACGTCCGGCTTGGTCCAGGTGCCAAGAGCCGGAGGCCCCTGCACCGGCCCGCGGCTGGAAAATCCGACGAGGGCCGTGCCGGATATGTCGCCAAATACTTTGCCCGAAATATTGCTCGAGGCGCCGACGGCGGTCACCTTCGGCTCGCACGCCGGGGAGACAATGGTCTGCTCGCCCGGACCGCTGTTGCCTGCGGCGGCGGCGACAAAAATGTTATGGGGCGGCTCGGACGCGGCCCGCGCGGCCAGCGCCATGGCGTCCTGACAGTCGCCGCCGGTGAAATCGCCAAGGCTTATGGAGATGACGTCGGCTCCGCTCTCGACGCATCTGTCGAAACCGGCGACGATGGTGCTTGTGGGGCCGAAGCCGGTTGAGTCCAGGACCTTTACGGCGATGATGTCGGCTTCCCACGCGGTACCGCTGATCGGAATGGTGCCGCCCGAGTGCGTGCTCTGAGCGCCGAGGGCAATGCCGGTGACATGGGTGCCATGGCCGAGGGGGTTGCCGAAGAAGTCGACGTGATCGTCATAGGGATTGGGCTGGCCGTTGACCTCATCGAACCAGACGATCGACCCGGCTGCCAACCTGTCGGCGAACATCACGTGCGTGGCGTGGAGCCCGGTGTCGATGATGCAGATCTTCACCCCCTTGCCGGTCGCAGCGAAGCCCAGACCGTCGACGATCTGATCGGGTCCGGGCACCTGGATGCGGTCGAGGTCCAGATCCGTTCTGACGTCGTCGAGAAGGGCCCTGACCAGGGAATCCTCTTCGACCCGGAACACGCCTTGCACCTTGGAAAGCGCCCGGACCTGGCCCGCGGTCATGGTGGCGGCGAAGCCGCTGATGATGCTGAATTCGCGTTTGAGGTTGAAGGCGCCGACGGCGCCCTGGGCCGAGGCGGCGTTGCCCACACCCTTGGCCTTGAAGGTGACGACGACGTCGAATTTATCGTTTGCCGCCACACCGGCGATCTTGGCCTGGAGATTGTCGGAGATGCCGTTGTTGTCGATATCCGCATGCCGCGCCGGAGGTCCGCCGGCCGGGCTCGGTTGGCTTTGGGAAAAGCCGGGACCGGTGGAGCCATCATCCGTGTTGGCGGCGAATGCCGGCAATGGCGGCAATAGGACCCACAGCATGCCCAACAGCATTCCGGCTGTAACGATCCGTTTCATTTAATGTTCTCCCAAACCACCATTCCTTACCCTGTATTCTTTATGGCCCGCACGTTTTATTTGGTGCGGCAACATCCCCGGGACCATTTATGAGATTATCGTTAGTAGTCATCCGGGCGATATTTGGCAGTATGACATGGTTTCCCATAAATACCAAGGTAAATACATGGTTAACATTTGATGAATATATGGTTAACAGTAAAGGACAGACTAGAATGCTTGAAAATTATTTCTTAAAACCACCCCGGAAACCTTGGCGCAATTGGTTTGGTGCGCCGTCCCCCATTCCCCGGGGACGGCGCCAAGGTGGCAAATTCTTCCCCCTGGATATCCCCTCGGGGTGGAAATTGCCGTGGCTGAGGGCCCCGGCCACGGCGAAAAGGGGAGAAAACCGGGGCGGTTTCCGAACCGGTGCTGGCACGGAATTCGCATCAAACGAAGGTGAACAACAACACGGGAGATGCTGATATGCGTGTGGATGGACCCCATATCCCCACCGCCGTCCTCAATCACATGGGTGGTCATGGCAAGGCGGGCACCCAAGGCGCGCCGTCCGATAGCGGCGCCGATAGCGGCACGGACACCGATACAGCCTCGACCCCGGCGGCGGGCACGGCCTCCGGTGCGGTGCCGCCCTTGAGCGGCGCCACCGCGGTGGCTGCCCAGCTCGCCGCCCAGGCCCATGGCAGCCATGGCGAAGGCAATCCGGCCATGATCGGCAAGGCGATGTATGGCGAAAATCCGGAGGGCTACAAGAATCTGGGCCAGGCGGTTTCCGAGGCCGCCCATGGGCTCAACACCAGCGGATCCACCCCCCCGGTTGAAGGTGACGGTACCCCGGCCACCACCGACGAGACCGCATCGGACACCGCAGACGACACCACGGACACGGCTGACGGTGGGGATAGCGCTGATGGTGGCGAGACCGCCGGCGGTGACGTGATCGATATCTTGCCCGACATGCCCGAGCCCGATCCGGGGATCCTCGACCAGGCCCTGCTCGACGCCATCGATGAGGCCAGCGATCCTGAGATCACCTGACCCGATCACCGCCCCCCTCATCATCGGGTGGCCCCGACGCTAAAGGTTTGTTAAGCCAATGCGGTGAAATTGGGCCTTTCCCGGAACCATGATGCCCACTTTCGCGGAGGGGAGCCGCCATGCGAGTCTTGCTTGTGGAGGACGATTCCTCTCAGGCCAAAAATATCGAGTTGATGCTGACGTCCGAGGGCTATGTGGTCGATACCACCGATCTCGGCGAGGACGGCTTCGAGATCAGCAAGCTCTTTGACTACGATATCGTTCTCTTGGATATCATGCTGCCCGATATGGATGGCTTCCAGGTGCTGCGGAAATTGCGCGGCGGGCGGATCAAGGTCCCCGTCCTGGTGCTTTCCGCCCTGGGCGAGCCCGACCACAAGACCAAGGCCCTGGAACTCGGCGCCGCCGACTATCTGACCAAGCCGTTCGACAAGGGTGAGCTCATCGCCCGCATCCAGGCGGTGGTGCGCCGCAGCAAGGGACATTCGCAATCGGTCATCCGCATCGGCCGTCTCACGGTCAATCTCATGAGCCGCAGCGCCACCGTCGACGGCCAGTCTTTGCAACTGACGGCCAAGGAATATGCCATCCTCGAACTGCTGTCGTTGCGCCAGGGCTCGACGCTGTCCAAGGAAATCTTCCTCAGCCATCTCTATGGCAGCCACCAAGATCCCAACGCCAAGATCATCAATGTCTTCGTCTGCAAATTGCGCAAAAAGCTTGCCGCCGCGCTGGGCGGCGAGAGCTACATCGAAACCGTGTGGGGCCGCGGCTACACCATGGCGCCCTAACCGCCGATTCCACTGCCAGGTGGCCACAGGAATGCCACGATTTGGCCATTTTGATGCCATGTGTGATCCCTAGGCTGCGTTCGAAGCTCGCCGGAAGTCCCGGCGACAACTCGGAACGCAGCGATGCCATTGGTTGGATTTCAGTTTTCACCACCGGTTCATGGTCCCGGCCGCAGCGCGGGCGCCGGAGGCGGCGCCGGGACCCGGGTGGGAGGGCGTGCGGCGCCGCCAAGCCGTCGATCGTCCCTGGCCTCCCAGGAGCGATCTCAGTTCCGTAAAGGCCGCCGCGCGTCCTCCTCCCACAATTCCGGCTCCCACAAAACCGATATCCGGGCCGGGCCGAGGGCCATCGCCGGATGCGGTGCCCTGGCGCTGGTGCTCACGGTCCTGATGGCGGCGCCGGATGTCTTAAGCAAAGCCGCCAGCGCCCAAGCCATCAGCGGCGGCGGTGCTTCCCACCGCCCCGGTGTCGAGGGTGTCAGTTGCGCCACCTGGCTCGACTGGCGCCGCAAGGATGGCGCCATCAAGCTGTTCTTCTTGCCCGTTGGCGACGGCATAACCGCGGCGCCCCGGTTGGCCCCCCGGTTGCCGGGCTGGGACGAGCTCTCCCGCGGCGCCTGGAAGCTGGGCTATGGCAAGGACCCTTCGGCCCATGACAACGCCAATCTTGTCAATGAGGTCTTCCGCGCCGGACTCAACGCCTGGATCGACGGCTATTGCCGCCGCCACCGGCGCCATGATCTGACCCGCGCCGCCGGAGGCTTGGCGCGTCATCTCAGCCGCCAGCGTTAGGGTCCGGACTCATAAAGGGTTGCGGCGGCGCGGCGCTATTTGATGTCGTAGAACTTCTTGGTCCGCCCGCTGATATCGTTAATTCATGCGGGCAAAAAATACAAATTGCCAACTGACGCCCTAGAGGAACGAAAACAGCAACTCGGTGACGTAATCCCGGCCCTCGGTGGCGGTGCCGGCGGCACTGCGTGAGCGATGGGCCGCTTGTGATACTTAACCCTTCCGGTGAGGCTGTGCTAGAATGCCGTTGCCGGCGCGCGCGATGGATCATTTCCGGGCTTGCGGGTGGTCGCAGCCCTGTTCCGTGCCGCAACAGTCCGGCAAGGGTTGCATCGATGCGGACAGCAAACTCCAAATGGCTTCCTGTCGGTCCCTTGTGCCTTGCCATGGTGGCACTGGTCTATAGCTGGGTCTCCAGCAGCAGCTGGAGCGCCAAGACCGAGGCGGGCGTCGCCGCCTATCATCTGGATGATTACGCCGCCGCCGGGCGCCATTTCACCGCCGCCCTGGCAAAGGCGGAAGGCTTCAGGGCCGACGATCCGCGCCTGACGACGGCGTTGCACAACCTGGCCACGGTCCATATCGCCGCGCACCGTTATGGCGATGCCGAACCCCTGTTAATCCGCGCGCTGGAAGTCCAGAAACGAACCCTGACCACGAACGATCCGGCCCTGGCCCGGACCCTTTCCGATCTCGGCGATCTCTATCACCTGGTTGGCCGCTTTGATGAGGCCGAGAGGCTGTTTCGCCGCGCCCAGGGCATCGTGGAAAAGGACCGGGGGCTGGTCCACCCGGAACTGGCGGATAGTCTGGAGCGGCTGGCGGAGCTATATCACGACCAAGGCCGCCTTAATGAGGCCGAACCGTTGCACAAATGGGCGCTCAGTATCCGTAAGGCCGCATTGGAGCCGGACCATCCCGACATTGCCCTTAGTTTCAACAATCTCGGCGCCCTTTACGTTGCCCTTGGCAAGTTTTCCGCGGCCGAGCAACTTTATCTTAAGGCGGTGGAGATCAGGGGCAAGCCGGGGTCGTCGGAACCGTCGGCGTTGGCCACCAGCCTCGGCAATCTGGCCGAGCTCTACCACGAACAGGGCCGCTACGGCGAAGCGGAACCGCTATTGCGCCGGGCGCTGGCCATCGACGAGAAGGCCTTGGGCCCGGATCATCCCAACATTGCCATTTTCCTCAACAATATGGCGGCGATATATCAGGAATGGGGCGACTATGACGGCGCCGAAAAACTGAGCAGAAGGGCCCTCAAGATCTTCGAAAAAGCCTTGGCATCAACCACCGACGGCGGCGGCAACGGGAGGCGCCGCCAACGCTATATGGGGCCGGAATACCGCAACATCATCTTAGGGTTAGACAATCTGTCGCGGCTCTACCTACGGCAGGGAAAACTCACCTTGGCCGCGGATCTGAGCAACCGGGCCCAGGCGATCCGGGCCCGCTATAGTATGAGCCGGGAACAGCATTGAATTTGGGGCTCCCGGCGCCTGATATTTCCGTTTCATGCGGATATTGTCTCGGCCCCTGGGGTGGGCTATTTGTTGTTATCGCCATGCCCTTTGGGCGGTTTCGACCCTGGCGCGACACCTGTCCGCCGGCAGGGTTTCATTGAGATTGGATCAAGTGAGTACCAACACTGCAACCAGCGGCGTTACCCGGACCGGCGAGCCCGAGACCGGCGGCATTGAGGACTTCAACATCCAAGCCTTTCGCGGCCGCCCCAAACCGGATTTGGCGATCCTGTTGCGAATCACGCGCATGGCGTTGCGCTATCGATGGCGCATGGCGGTCTCCGTCGGCGCCACCATCACCGCCGCCCTGTTCCAGTTGATGGTGCCCAAGTTCGTCGGCCAAGCGGTGGACCACGCCCAGGGGCTTCTTGGTGCCGGCGCCGGCAGCGACGAAGAGGCCCGAAGCGCGTTGATGGCGGCGGCGTTGCTGCTTCTGGGCGCAAGCGTTTTGCGCGGTCTGTTCACCATGGTGCACAACTATTTGGGCGAGTCCATCGGCCAGAACATGGGATACCAGCTACGCCTGCTTTATTACGAGAAGCTGCAGCGCCTCAGCTTTTCCTTCCACGACCAGGTCCATACCGGCGATCTCATCACCCGCGGAATGCTCGACATCGAAGGGGTGCGAAAGTTCATCGATTCGGCCTTGCTGCGTCTGATTCTGTTGATCCTGCTCGTCGGCATCGGCGCCTATTTGTTGATCAGCTCCGATCTCGTCTTAGGGCTTGTCGCCCTCAGCTTCGTTCCTTTCGTGGGCTGGCGTGCCGTCGTCATGCGCTTCAAGCTCGGCATGAGTTGGCGGCAGCTCCAGGAACGGCTTTCGGTGCTCACCACGGTGATGAGCGAGAACCTGGAAGGCATCCGCATCGTCCGCGCCTTCGTCGCCCGTCTCTTTGAGATGAAAAAGTTCCGCCGCACCTCCGACCGCGCCCTGGCCCTGGCCATGCACCGTATCGGCATCCGCATGCGCAACACCTCGGCGATGACCTACGCCTATTTCTGCGCCATGGGGCTGGTGTTGTGGGTCGGCGGCCTCAAGATCATCGATGACGAGATCACCGTCGGCAAACTGGCGGAGTTTCTCGCCTTCATGACCATCCTGCAGATGCCGGTGCGCCATACCGGCATGATGATCAACGGTTTTGCCCGGGCCTCGGCGTCGGGCGCACGCCTGTTCGAAATCCTCGACCTCGAGCCCGCGGTCACCGACAAGCCGGACGCGCCGGATCTCGAACTCACAGAAGGGGTGTTGCGGTTCGACGATGTGCGCTTCGCCTACCACGACGCGGCGGGCGACCATGATGTCGTCTCCAACATCAGCTTCGAGGTCCGCCCCGGTGAGACGGTGGGCATCGTCGGCCCGCCGGGCAGCGGCAAGTCGACCATCGCCCATCTGATTCCGCGGTTCTACGACGTTACTGGTGGGCGCATCACCATCGACGGCCAGGACATCCGCGACGTCACCCTGGAATCGCTGCGCCGCGCCGTCGGCGTCGTCCAGCAGGACACCTTCATGTTCACCGCGCCGATCGACCGCAACGTCGCCTATGGCGATCCCTGGGCCGACCGCGACCGCATCTCCGGCGCCACCGAATCGGCCCAGCTTCACAGTTACGTGGCCGGGCTACCCATGGGCTATGAGACCCTGGTGGGCGAGCGCGGGCTCTCGCTGTCCGGCGGCCAGCGCCAACGGCTGTCCATCGCGCGTTCCATCCTGCCGACTCCGGCGGTGATGGTGTTCGACGATTCCACCGCCGCCATCGATGCCGCCACCGAACAGCGCATCCGTGCCGCGCTCAGCGAGGTCACCGCCAACCGGGCCACCATCATCATCTCCCACCGGTTAAGCTCGCTGATGCATGCCGACGAGATCCTGTTCATCGAGGCCGGCCGCATCATCGAGCGCGGCAGCCATGACGAGCTGGTCGCCGCCGGGGGGCGCTACTGCGCGCTTTACAATCTGCAGATCAATCCGGCGGACGTCCCGCCACCGCCGCGCCCGGGTGCCGGCGAATTGGGGTCGGTGCCATCATGACGGTGTCCTCGGCAGACACGGCGCCGGCCAAGGCCAGCCTTCAGGGCGACCGCGACGAGCAGATCTTCGGCGCTGCCTATGATGGCGGTGTCATCCGCCGCTTCGCGGGCTTCGTCACCCCCTATAAAAAGCGTCTCTATATGGCGATCGGGGCCGTCGTGGTGTTCACCCTGACGCAGCTCACCATCCCTCTGATCATCCGCTACGTCATCGACAACGCCCTGGTGCCCGGCGCCACCGACCGGGCGTTTCTCGATCTCGCGGTCCTCGCCTTCTTTCTCTTCATCTCCATCAACGCGGCGGCGAACCTCGCCCAGCTTGCCATTGTCGGGCGCACCGCCGAGCGCGTCCTGTTCGACATGCGCGCCGCCATGTATGAGCATCTGCAGCGGGTGTCGCTGTCGTTCATGGACAAGACCGAGGTCGGGCGCTTGATGTCCCGGCTCCAGGGCGATGTCGATGCCCTGCAGGAATTTCTCGAATCCACCATCTCGGCCATGGGCGATTTGCTTTTGCTCATCGGCATCGTCGTGGTGCTGCTCAGCCTCGACTGGCAACTCGGTCTCTTGACCATGTCGGTGGTGCCGGTCCTGTTCGTCGTCCGCATCGTCTGGATGCCCTATGCGCGGCGTGCCTTCATGGCGGCGCGCCAAGCCAGCTCCAGGGTCAATGGCGCCTTGGCCGAAAACATCAACGGCGTGCGCACGGTGCAGGAGATGAACCGGGAGCAGGTCAATTTCGAGATGTTCGAGGAGAAGGCCAAGGACAACCTTGACGCCCATCTCAAGGCAGCGAAGCTGTCCCAGATCATGGTGCCGACGGTGGACACGCTGACCGGCGGCGCCATGGCCATCGTCATCATCGTCGGCGGCAATATGGTGCTGCGCGATACCCTCGATTTGGGCGTCATGGTGGCCTTCATCTTCTATGTGCAGCGGTTCTTCGATCCCATCCGCTCGCTGACCCTGCAGCACACCATGATGCAGCGGGCCATGGTGTCGGGACGGCGCATCTTCGAGGTGCTGGACGTTCCCATCGATGTGCGGGATGCGCCCGGCGCCATCGAGCTCAGCGGTACCGACGGCTCGATCGAATTCCGCGATGTCACCTTCGGCTATCTGCCCGGCCAGCCGGTGCTGAACGACATCAACTTTAAGGTTGCCCCCGGCGAGACCATCGCCCTGGTCGGTCCCACCGGCTCGGGCAAGACCTCCATCACCGCGCTGGTCCACCGTTTTTACGAGGTTTGGCAGGGCCAGGTCCTGGTCGGTGGCCATGACGTCCGCGACGTTACCCAGGATTCCCTCGGCAGCCAGGTCTCCATGGTCCTCCAAGAGCCGTTCCTGTTCTCGGGCACGGTCTACAACAACATCAAATATTGCAAGGACGACGCCGGCCCCGACCAGATCGAGGCGGCGGCGCGCGCGGTCGGCGCCCACGACTTCATCATGGCCCTTGCCGACGGCTACCACACCCAACTCGAACAGCGTGGCGGCAATCTCTCCGTCGGCCAGCGCCAACTCATCAGCTTCGCCCGCGCCATCGTCGCCGACCGCAAGATCCTGGTGCTCGACGAGGCCACCGCCAACATCGACAGCTACACCGAGATGCTGATCCAAAAGGCGTTGGCGAAGTTGCTCGAGGGCCGCACCGGCATGGTCATCGCCCACCGCCTGGCCACCATCCGCGGCGCCGACCGCATACTTGTGCTCCAGGACGGCCGCATCATCGAAGCCGGCACCCACGCCGAACTAATGGAGCTCGGCGGGCTCTATTTCCGCCTTTATTCCATGAACTACGCGTCGTTCGACGACATCCCCGACGAGCTCATCCGCGAGGCCCTCGACGACAAGTCCTCGACTTAGGGTCCGGACCCTAACCCTCGCCGTCCGAGCCTTCGACCGTCCTCACCGAGGTCTGCGGGTCGACGCCCTTCCGCCGCCGCTGGGCGGTGCGCCGGCCGTTTTCAAGATAATCGCCGGCAACGGCGCGTTTCGCCATGGCCTCCCAGTCCTCGGTCCAATCGCCCAGGCTATAGCCATGCCAGGGCTGCTCCGGCTTGAGCGGCGGCAGGCCGATGCGCTCCCACAGCGCCTGGGCATTCTCCATGAATTCACGCTTGGGCAAGGCCAAGGGCGGCATGTCGCCTTTTCGCGTCGCGTCGATCAACAGCGTCGCCTCCTCATGGGCGGTTCTCGGGCCATGGCCACGGGCACGGTGGGGCAGAACCTCGATGTCCCGGCCGGGATTGGCCCGATAGGACAGCGCCCAGAACACCGCGTCGCCATTGTCGGGGTCGATGTCGTCATTGATGGCGATGACATATTTGCCGGTGTCCGACCGCAGGGTGGCGGCGCCGTAAAGCGCCCGCCAGATCTCGGTGCGCGCCGAGCCCGGTGCCATCTTGACGAACACCACGGTGCGGATGTTGGTCAGGGGCTCGTGCATGGAGACCCCTTCCACCCCCTGGATGCCGAGATTGTCGCGCAAATGGGCCATATACATGGGCTCGTAGGCGACGCGCTTGACGACGCTGGATTCGCTCGGCGTCACCTGGGAGATGATCGACGGCAGCACCGGGGAGGCGCGGTGGGTGATCGCCGTAACATCCATGATGAGGTTGTAGTCCTCGAGCGCGATATAGCCGTGGGATTCGCCGAACGGCGCCTCGGGCTCGAGATATTCGGTATCGATCAGGCCTTCGATGACGATCTCGGCCTCCGCCGGCACCAGCAGGTCCACGGTCTTGGCCTTGACCGCGTTGATCGGCGCGCCGACGATGCCGCCCGCCACCGCGAGCTCATCGAGGTCGATGTGGAGCTTCTGCGGGCCGACATAGGCCACAGCGGGCGCACCGCCCAAGACGATGGCGCAGGGCATCTTCTGGCCTAAAGCCTTGTACTTCTCCCAATGAGAATAGCCGCCGGCACCGCCGATGCGGGTCGACATGCGGATGCCGAGGCGCTTGGACGATTTCAGCCCGCAGCGGTAGGTGCCCATATTGTGGACGCCGGTCTCCGGGTCGCGGGTGGTGACGTTGGTGGCGGTCAGATAGGGCGCGCAATCGAAGCCCGGCGTCGAGATCGGCACCGGCAGCGCGTCCAGGCCCTTGCCGGGACCGTCAAGATCGGCGCCCATAAGCACCACCTCTTGGCACAGGGCATTTTCGACGATGTTGGGCTCAATCGGATTGGCGATGGCGTGGGCCCAGCGCGTGCCGATCTCATCGACCGGGACCCCCATGCCGACGCTGTAAATCTGGCGGTTGGCGGCGAGCGCGCCGATGACCACGGGCATGTCGTATTTGCGGCCCTTGGAGTCGGTGATGTTGGTGAACAGGAACGCCTTGCGCTCGGCCTCGGGGATGCCGCCGCGGAACTGCCAGCGCACCAGCGGGTGCATCTCGGTGTCCTTGTTGACGGGCTGATCGATGGTGCGCAGTAGCCCGGCCTTATCCAGGGCCTTGATATGCGCCTGGAGGTCGGCATGGCCCGGCTGGGAAGATGGTTTGGTTTTGGTGGCCATGTCGTGGTCTTAGCCGCGCCTAGGCGTCTTCATCGTCATCGCCACCGAGGGTCCGGATTTCAGTGTTCATCTCAACGTCGGAGCGCCGCCGCTGGGCGATGATCTTGCCGGTTTCCCAATATTCGCTTTTTGTCGCGAGCTTGGCCATGTGCTCCAGGTCGTCGCTCCACTCGCCCAGGCTATAGCCGAACCACGGCGCCTCGGGGGTGAGCTTGGCCATGCCGAGCTCATCCCAAATCTCGGCGGCGTGTTCCATGAACTCGCGCTTGGGCAGCGCCACCGGCGGGAACGGCTCTTTCAAGGTGGCATCGACCAGGATCGCCGAATCCTCACTGTCGATCAGGCTGCGGGGGCCGTGGCCTTCATGCTGGTGCTTCAGCATTTCCACGTCGCGGTGGGGCTTGGCCCGGTACGACATGGCCCAGAACAGCGCGTTGGTGTCGTCGGGATCGATGTCGTCATTGACGGCGATGATCCATTTGCCCTCGGACAGGCGGTGCGAAGCGACGCCATACATGGCGCGCCAAATCTCGGTGCGCGGCGCATCGCGTCTAAAGGTGACGACGATGAGCTTGTGCAAAGAGGTCAAGGGCTCGTGGGTCGAAACCCCGATCAGGCCCTGGATGCCGAGATGATCGCGCAGATGGGTAAGCTGCTTGGCCTCGTAGGCCGGGCGTT
>JAZFWG010000351.1:0-4678 GCA_036448135.1 Alphaproteobacteria bacterium | reverse complement strand
CCCGGAGCTCCCCCTGTGGATGGCTTTGTCCGCCGCCCTGCCGGTCACCTGGAGCCCCATCGTGATCTATTTCGGCATCACCATCATCCTTGGGCTGTTGGACTGGACCGGCCTCGCCCGTGCCGTGCGCTCCAAGCTGTTGGCCCTCAGGGAAGAGGATTTCTGCACCGCGGCGGTGCTCATGGGGGCAACGCCGGCCCGCATCATTGGACGCCACCTTTTGCCCAACTTCATGTCGCATCTCATTGCCTCGGCGACGCTCTCGATACCGACCATGATCCTGGGTGAGACCGCTTTGAGTTTCCTGGGTCTGGGGTTGCGCCCCCCGATCACCAGTTGGGGCGTGCTGCTGAGCGAAGCCCAGAACATGAATGTGGTGGTTCTTTATCCCTGGTTGATGCTGCCCGGCGTTGCCGTGATCATCACGGTTCTTGCCTTTAATTTTCTCGGTGACGGCCTCAGGGACGCGGCCGACCCCTATCACTGAGCCCATCATCGCTGGTAGTGGATTACTTGGCGAGCACGACAAGATCCGAGGTGCCGCCGACGCCCATGAGCTGACGGCTTTGAAGCCGTTCAACCGGTAGCGGCGGCTCATAGCCCTGGGCGCAGGCGGTCTCATAGGCCTGTTCGGTGGCAAGGGCGCGGACCTTTTCTTCCTTGGTGTGCTTCTCGAGCTTGGCCGTCATGTTCACGGCGTCGCCGATCACGGTATATTCAAGCCGGGTCTCATCGCCGACGGCGCCGAAAATGATCCGCCCGGTGGCGACCGCGGCGCCGATACGCAGCGCGACTTCGCCGTCGCGTTCCCGCTCCCGGCCCCAGGCTTGTGCTTCTTCCATGATTTCGTCCACGGCGCGAAGTGCATCCGCCGCGTAACAGTCCGAGTCCACGGCGGCGCCGAATGTGGCCATGATGCCGTCGCCCATGAATTTGTCGATGGAGCCGTGATGGCGCTGGATCACGGTAACCATGCGTGCCTGATAAGCCGAAAGGATGGTGATAAGCTCATTGGCCGGCAGGCGCGCCGCCAGCCCTGTGAAGCCGCGGACATCGACCATGAGAATGGCGGCATCGCGGGCGATACCTTCCCCGGCGGTCACTTGGTGCTCCGATGCGGTGATCTGCCTGGCGATCTCGGGGGCAAAGAATCTTGATAAATCCTTGACCGCCGTCCCTTCGGTGACAGCCCGCACGAGGAGCTGGCGGGCGCGCACCAGCGCCACGGCGAGAATGCCCGTCACCACCAGGATGGTAATCACCTTGTCGAATTCGGCGCCGATGAGGATGCTGTTGGAGGTCATGTAATAGACATAGTCACGCGTGATCATGCCCTCGGCAGCGCCGGCATAGGCGGCATAGAACGCCATAAAGGACCAGCCCAACGCCGCCACCACGCCGGCGAGGATGACGTATCGGGCCTCGAAGCGCAGCGCCCTCAAGGCAATGAAAATAAACACGTAAAGAAGCGTCGGCACCTTCAGATAGAACGATGGCGGCTGTGAGTACTGGATATGGAAACTCCAGATGGTGCCGAGCAGCAACGACATGTCCACCACCACCGAGAGCGCCAGCAACCAATGCGGCAAATGCGAGCGGTAGCCGGCCCAGAGGCGGATTACGGTGAACACAAAATATGCACCAAGAGCCCACGGGACCGGCTCAATGCCGGCGTCACTTGAAAATGTCTTGGGAGAAACCGTGTAAAGCACCGCGAACATGGTGACCACGGCAAGCTGGATCCAGCCAATGACGATCTCGCTGGCATCTTGCTGATTGCGGATGGCGAGTTTGACGCGTTCAGGAAGATCATCCTCGGCAGGATTACGGAACGCGCGCATGACACGATCTCTGGCCATCACCATGGCATGCCTCCTTGGCCCACTGAGTATAGCGCCCAGCCCAACGTCCGCTTTCAAATTGTTTCATATTTCCGTGAAGGCTGGTGAGGGGTTTAAAAATGTGGCCTCCGCGGAGTTTCATTCATTTTTTCCGCAACCACAGACTGGTTTCGAAGGCGCCCGGTGATATCGCGATATCGGCTATCACCGTTGCCATGAGACGATCACAAAGCCGCGTCGTCACATAGTGGCTGGAGAATTCGAGCTCGTAAGCATTGGCCCCGGAAAACAGGGCCGCGATGGCGATCTGTTCGTTGTAACCGCGCCATGTCCAGTCCTCGGGATAGGGGTCGGGAAGAAAGATATCGTGAAAATGAACGAAAAGGCCTGGCGGGACCAAAGGCAGGACCCCATTGAGAATGAAGTCGACGTCGGTGCCAGGCATAAGAATGTGGCTGGAATCAACAACCAGGAAGTCTCCGGCTGCCAGGGCCGCAAACGGCCCAGTGCCCAGTTTCTGCACCGGGGCATGAATGACTTCGACGCCGAGATCGGCAATATCCGCCCGTGGCGCCGGATCGATGGCCGTGATGTCACAGTCGAGGCTGCCATCGGCAACCGCGCGGGCCAAAAATCCGGTGGAATAGCCTGAGCCGATCTCGATGATGCGGCGCGGTGAATGCCGCCTCACCATGGCGTAGGCCGCCGCACCATCGAGGCGTGGGAACCAGTCCTGGCAAAAGCTTGGCACCATGCCACTACCGTATTGGCCGCCACCGTCACCGCCTTCGATGGCACGAAGCCCCGGTGCTTGGTCCTCGATGGCGGCGAGAACCGCCTCGAAGTTCTCCCGGGCCTCCACGAACGGTGTTTCCAGCGATCCATAGGGGATGCGCGCATATGTGTAAGCCTGGCCGGCATACCGGCAGGGAATAAAGAAACCGAGCCGTCCAAGCCCAAGCAAGGTGGCGAGGCCCATATACAGGCGGCGGGCCCGGGGCCGGAGATGGCGGCGCAACCAGGCCCGCAGGCGAAGGGCCGCTTTGATCGGCGGGGCGGGCTCGGCACCGGTTGTCATTACGGGCTGAGGACCATTCCCTCACGGGCGACGATGGCGCCGGGGCGGACGCGGGCTACGGCATCGGCGACGGCGTCCATAAAGGCATCGTCGTGGCTGGGATCATGATGGAAGACAACATAGGTCTTCACCCCGGCCGCTTCACACAGCCGCGCCCCTTCCTGCCATGTCGAATGACCCCACTGCTGGAATTGGGGGAATTCTTCGTCGGTATAGGTGGCGTCATAGATGACGATGTCGGCGCCCTCGATCAGGGCCAGGATGTTCTCGTCCGCCTCACCGGGCACATGTTCCGTGTCGGTCACATAACAGACCGACTTGCCGCCGTATTCGATGCGGTAGCCAGTGGCGCCGTTGGGATGGTTCAAGGGCGTGGTGCGCAAGGAGACCCCGGGTTTGGGCGCCAGCGTCTCGCCGGCACGGAAATCATTATAGGTGATGTCGGCGTGGAGACTGTCGATCGGCACCGGGAAAAGCGGCGCCACCATCATGGCGCAAATCACATCGCGGACCGGGGTTTCCGGTTGCAAATGTCCCGCCCAGATGCGCAGCTTGCTGTCGGCGCGGTAGACCGGCTGGAAGAAGGGGAGGCCGCAAATATGGTCGAGATGGGTATGGGTCAGGAACATGTCCGCGTCCACCACAGGCGTCGGGGTGCCGGAGCAGAGCTGCTTGCCCAACCCCCGCGCCCCGGTGCCGCAGTCGAAGATCAAAAGATGTTCGCCACAGCGGACTTCGATACACGACGTGTTGCCGCCGTATCGCAGGGTATCGCTTCCCGGGCTGGCGATGGACCCGCGCACACCCCAGAACCGGATTTGAAACTCATCTTCGGCGGCCATGCTTCCTATCCCGGCAGTGAATAGCACCCAGGAGCTCAGAACAGCGAACTTTGCCCGATTCTAAGCCCATGACAATCTTTTTTCACATTATCAGTGCGAGAGACCAAGGTGGCGCGGGGCCGACGCTGGTTCGCCATGGGACGGCTGCGGTGAAATCGGCTAAACTTTTCAGCCCGAAGGGGCAATCGTTAAGGAAGTGGGAGAGAAATGGGCGTCAAGGCCAAAGCAGGGTCAGGCGAAGCTCCACCGCCCGATTACCGGGAACTTCACCGCCATCATCGCAGCGACGATGTCAGGCGCAAGCATGGCGCGCGCGTCGCTCTCGGAAAAATGTTCGAACACTTTACGCCGCAATCGGTGGTGGATTTCGGCTGTGGTCTCGGTATCTGGCTCGAGGCCGCCGTGGAGCTTGGCGTGACCGAAGTCCATGGCGTCGAAGGGACATGGCTCGACACATCCTTGCTGTCGATTGATCCCGGGGCGGTAAGCCATGCCGATCTGGCAAAACCCGTGACGCTTGGGCGGCGTTTCGATCTCGCCCTTTCCATCGAAGTCGCGGAACATCTGCCCGAAACCTCGGCCGAAATCTTTGTCGCGACGCTCACCGACCATGCCGATGTCGTGATGTTTTCGGCGGCGATCCCGTTGCAGGGCGGGGTCGGCCACGTCAATGAACAATGGCCTTCCTATTGGGCGGAGAAGTTCCGCCATCACGGCTATGTTGCGGTGGACTTCATTCGCGCCCAGATCTGGGCGGACAAGTCGATAAAATGGCCGCTCAGGCAGAATCTGCTGGTGTTCGCGGCCCGCAAGCTGGTCTCCCCAGGCGCGGCACTCGGCGGGCTTTACCGCAGCGTCAAGGATCTGATGCCGTTGGACCTGCCCCATCCCGAGCTTTATCTCCATCACGCACGCAG
>JAZFWG010000350.1:0-6130 GCA_036448135.1 Alphaproteobacteria bacterium | reverse complement strand
TCCCCATTCACCGCCAAAGCCGCCAAATCGCCTGGACGATGGCATCGTTCCAGAAAGATAAAATACATCTTTTATTAACCATCAATATTAACCGAATCTCAAATATACTTGTGAACACTCTGGAAATCCTGGTGTTCGACCGGGGAAGATGATAGTTTGTCGCCGTAACCGTTGGGGCACGGCGGTCAGCAAGTTTTGACACAAAGCAATTTGTTTGGGGAGGATCTACAATGATTCACCGTTTTCGCACAGGATTGGTCGGCGCGGCGGCGGCCGCGTTTCTGATTGCAGGTTGGGTCATGGCGCCGAGCCAGGCACCGGGCCAGGGCGCCGCGGCCGAGACCCGGGTGTTCGTCCACGCCAATGACAACGGCCACAAGCGCGCCTTGATCGCCATCGCCAACCAGGGCATGCGCCACCAGTTCTCCTCACCGGGCAATGAGCTCAGCTTCTCCGCCACCCTGACCCGGGGCCAGGTCCAGGCCATGAAACGCCTCGGCGCCACCATCGAGGCGGTGCCCCAGGTCTACCCGCAGAACCTGCCGCGCCAGTACGGCGCGCTCAAGGGCCGCGGCGCCCCCGCCGGCAAGCCCGGCGCCGTCTGCGGCGACAATATCTGTGACGGCGGCGAGAAGAAATCCTGCCCCGCCGATTGCACCGCCGGCGATGGTGAGGAAGAGCCGCCGCCGCCAACTGAGCGCGCCTGCGCGCCCCAGGACCAACGCGAATATCAGACCCTGCTGCTGTCGGGCGCGACGGCGGGCCCCAGCGCCGGTGCTGACGATGGCACCGGCGTCCCCGTCAGGATCCTGGTCATCGACACCGGGGTCAACCGCAACCATCCCGATCTCGACGTCACCTGGTGCAAGGACACCACCTCGCCGCGGATCAAGAACAACTGCAAGGACGACATCGGCCACGGCACCCACACCGCCGGCTCCGCCGCCGCCTATGGCGGCGATGACGGGCTCGGCCTGTTTGGCGCCGCCCCCGGCGCGACGCTGGGTGTCGCCAAGATCTGCGGCAAGATGTTCTGCTTCATGGACGATCTGATCCGCGCCATCGAAGTGGGCAGCGCCGACTTCGACCCGCACGTGATTTCGCTCAGCTTCGGCGGGCCCGACAGCACGACCTTCCACAACGCGGTCCAGGACGCGGTCAGCGCCGGCGCCCTGTTCGTGTCGTCCGCGGGCAATGACGGTCCCGGGAACAATTCCATCTCCTATCCCGCGATCTACCCCGAGGTGGTGGCGGTGGGGATCCTCGACGCCAACCGCATCGCCAACCGCATGTCGGGCCGCGGCGTGGATGACGGCAACGACACCACCATCTCGGCCGGCGAGGTCGAACTCGCCGGCGGCGGCTTCGTCATCGAATCCACCTCCAAGAGCGGCTGCTATGAAGTCATGTCCGGCACCTCGATGTCGGCGCCATCGGTGGCCGGCTTCGCCGCCGCCAATTGGCAAGGCAACCAGAGCGCGACCCGGGCCTTTCTTGTCGCCGCGCTCACCGCCGATGACGTGGACAATTCCGCCATCACCGAATATGCCGATGGCACCACCAGTGGCTATGACGTGGTCACCGGCTACGGCCTGCCGCGCACCGGCGCCGGCATCGACGGCGTCGACCTTGTGGGGGTCACAGTCGCGGTGACGGCAACGCCCCAGAATAACGGCACTGTCGGTTTCCTTGTCACCGGGCCCGCCGGTTCCATATACCGCATCGGCATCGGCTCGCCGGACGGCAGCTGGACCTATGGCGAGTTCACCACCACCGCCAACGGTGACAGCGGATTGACCCTTACCCCCTGGAATGACCCGGGAGGCTGGCTGGTGACCGTCGATTTCGGCGATGGCGCCACCGGGTTTGAGGCCGCCTCCGATAGCTTCACCCTTCCCCTCGACTGACACCCGCCGGGGATTCCCGCCACCCCGGCCCAAACACTAGGCCACAATAGACAAACCCCTTCTCCGCCATGGTGGGGAGGGGGTTTTTCTTTACATGACGGTGGAAAACCACAGATTTTCTTGTAAAAGATATATTTATATTGTTAACTATATATATTAACCAATAAAAGTTCGCCAGATATCTTGCATTTAATTCAAAATAGATTAAAATGACTTGTTCATTCGGTATGGCGTCTTTATAAGCTTCGCGGCCAGTCCAATGGCCGCCACCTAGGCGAGTTGACAGGGAGAACGAAAATGAAGTCACGGGCAAAGGCATCGACGGCACAGGACGCCGCCCTGGTGGCGGATCTCATCGCCGGGCTGTTGGTCCTGGCCATGGGCATGGCCTATCTCCACAGCCAGATCCGGGTATACATGATACCCCAGACCCAGGAGCTGGCGGTGCCGGCGCCGCAGACGGCGGGCATGAAGGACAGCCATTCCGCTCTCGGCGTCCATGCCACGGGCTCTTATAGCTGAGGCGCCATAACTGAACCGGGGCCGGGGCCGGGGAGAGACGCCGGCCATGTCCCCATCGATGGGCAACCCGGGCGCAAGATCCCGGGATCTTACAAATAAGGGCTCACCATGTGAGCCCTTATTTTTGGCCGCGTTCTAGTCCTCAGAGGCCGGGCGCCCCAAAGGGCCGGGCCGGGGGGACGCCTCAACCGATGTCAGTGGGGTGTCTTCCGTGGCGTCGGCGGCGGCCTGGTCGATCTCGACTTTTTCCGGAACCGCGAAACCGCAATAGCCCTTGAAATCGCCGGCACCGTCGAAAATCGGCGCGCCGGAAAGATGGATAAGGTAGAGAACGCCGTCACGGTCATACAACTCGTAATGGAAATCGGAGAAGGTGCGCCGCGCCTCGAGATCATCGACATGGCTGCGCCAATGAGCGCTATGGTCCGGGGCGACGCCGGCGCGCTGCCACCGGGTCTGGCCCACCACCCGTGGCTGCTTGTAGGTCTTGTGCCCGTCGGCGCCCCGGTTCTGGGACGGCCGCCAGGTATCGACCACGCGGTGCATTTCGTCGGTGCGCCACCACCAGCCGGTGTCCTTGGGATAATGGCCCCGGAGATCGTCGGCGAAGTCGGCGGGGCCGGCGCCAAGAGGGTGGTTGTCCCTCGCGGGCTTGTTGCCGGCGATGAGAAAATCGAGGCTGTGGCCGGTGAGCTTGAAGATGCGGTTGAGGATGAAGAAGGGGGGCTCGGAGCGGCCGAGCTCGTACTTGGCATAGCGGTCGCGGGAAATGCCGAGCAGGCGGGAAAATCTCTCCTGGGTCAGGCCCAGCGAGATGCGGATCGCGGCCAGCCGCTTGGCGAAGGCTTGCTTAGCCTTTTGTGATTCGTTGTTCGCCGTCATAGGGGAGGATATAAGCGCAAGCGGCCATAAAAGGCCAGTAAAATACACCTACTGGTTGCAAGTTTACCACCTCGGGTGGGTGGACAGGATTTCCCGCGGCCCACGCCATCCCCAGCGCCACCCCCACTGCCATCCCCGGGCCGGGCGGAGCCGGGGCGGTGGTGCCCTGCCCCCCCATTCCACCTGGCCCCCCGGCAGCTTTGTGACCCGATCCGGGACACCTGAAGGCGCCCATAGCCCAACCCCGGCGCCGCCCCAACCCTCGAAATCTATCTAATAAAAATTACATATAATTTAAAGTATTACAGTAAAATTCCTAATTACCATTACAAATATGCTAACCTTTCCATGTATTTAATCGTGATTATTTAAGTAATCATGCGGGTTTTCTTACGTTTTAACTTTTTATTAATTTCCTCCCGTCAATTTTATTTGTGCGCGGATTCCCGTGCGCGAGGCCCAAATCCCATCCGCCGGGGACAAACCCCGGAGATGGCGGGCCGACATGGATATGGAGGAAAACCATGAGAACGCTGCTTCGTTTTATGAAAGCCGTCAATATCAGCGGCGCGGTGGTGGCCAGCCTGGCCGCCCTTGCCTTGTTCCTGGGCGCAACCAGTGCGGCCAAGGCCGGCCACCTTGCGGCCCCAACGGGCCTGGTGTGCGACGCCACCGCAGACCCTATTACCCTCGACTGGGACGATGTGGGGAACGCGGTCAAATATTCGGTCGATTTCGAGCTGACCCAGACCGTGGAGGAGGTCACCACCACCATCGAGCTTTCCATCGGCACCTCTGAGCGGACCGATGGCGGGCTGATCGGTGATTCGAACCTCGACGTCACCTATGCCGAGCTCGAGGCCGCGGCCGGGGTCGAGGCCGGGGCGCTTGCGGGCTTCGACGTCGATGCCAAGGTCAAGGCGCTTGACCCGGGCAAGGGCAAGGGCCGCCAGAACCACAGCTTCTCCTCGCCGGAGAGCGACTGCGGCACCATCTCGTAACCGCGGCCATTGCGCTCGGGGCGGGTGGGGCTTGGGGGCCCGCCCGCCCCTCCTTATATCCTCCGTCCTATCCCGGCGGTTTCCCGTGCCGCCAGTATCACAACACCCGCAATTAACGGAATTTTACCGGATTTCCCGCAGAATTGCCCGGATTTAAGGCTTTTTGGCGGGAAAATGCTTATCGCCCAACAGATCCGCGCCGCCCGTGGCCTCCTCGGCTGGTCGGCGCGCGAACTTGCTGGAAACGCCGAGGTCAACATCTCGACGGTCCAGCGAATCGAGCGTGCGGACGGTCCGGTTCGTGGCAATGCCAGTACTTTGCGCCGCATCCAGGACGCCATTGAGGGCGCCGGGGTCGAGTTTATCGAAGACGGCAAGCCCGGTGTGCGGCTGGTCAAGCCTTAGGCCCACAAGCTCATTTGAGTTTTGGTCGCGCCTGGTCCCTGGGATCACGGTCCCTTGGGCGCCGCCTTGCCGGTGGCATAAAGGATATTAAGATTGCGGCGCGCGGTTTCGTGGCCTTGGGCCGCCGCCTTGCGGTACCACTTAGCGGCGGTCTCATAGTCCTGGGCCACCCCCTTGCCCCCGGCATAGCGGTCGCCGAGATGGGACTGTGCAAAGGCGTTGCCCTTGGCCGCCGCCAACCGGTACCATTTCAAGGCCTCTTTCTCGTCCTGTTTGACGCCCTGGCCCCGGGCATACATGCTGGCGAGGTTGTTTTGGGCGTGGCTGTCGCCCTGGGCCGCCGCCAGCCGGTACCATTTGACCGCCCGGGCCTCATCCCGGGTAACGCCATCGCCCTTGGCATAATGGACCCCGAGGTTGAATTGGGCGCGGGCGAAGCCCTGCTTCGCCGCCTTCTCATACCACTTGACCGCCCGGGCGGGGTCACGGTCGATACCTGTGCCCGACGCCAGCATCACCCCTAGATTGTACTGGGCCCGGGCCATGTTCTGTTCGGCGGCGCGGCGGTACCAGTCGGCGGCTTCGCCTTCGTCGCGCTCGACGCCGCGGCCCTGGGCATACATGACGGCGAGATTGTACTGGGCCCCGCCATGGCCCTGTTCCGCCGCCGGCCGGAACATCTCAACGGCGCGGGCCTCGTCCTTGGCCGCGCCCCGGCCCTGGGCGTACAATATGCCTAGGCGGTAGCGGGCCAGAACATCGCCCTGGGCGGCAGACAGCTTGTACCATTTGGCCGCCAGGCGGTCGTCGCGGATGACGCCGCGGCCCTTGTTGTACATGAAGCCGATATTGTACTGGGCCACCGCATCGCCCTGTTCGGCCAACGGGCGAAAGCGCAGAAAGGCCATGGTGTAATCGCCATCGTTGTAGGCCTTGAGGCCGGCCTCGAGATCGGCCCGCGCCACCGGCGCCATGAGGGCCAAGCCCAGGATGGCAAGCGCCAGGACGCCAATCAGGCGAAACCCCATGGGTTTGATCACATTTGTCATGATGGCGGTTTTTTGCCGCCCTTGAGATCAAGCATCAGGTTCTCCGCCGCCTGAGCCAAAGGATCGGCGCCATGGTCACGGCAGTAAGTGTCGATCCACGCCAACAGTCCCTTCTTGTCCGTGCTTCCGGCGACATTCCGGCCCTTATGGACCCAGTTGTTGTAAGCCGAGATATAACCCAAGAGCCATTCCTGATACTGCACGGTGCGGACATCGTCGGCCTTGCGCGCCGTGACCCATCCGGCACAGGAACTGCTGCCGACCCCGAAGCTGATATAGGCGCCGTCCTTGTCGGCGGCCCAACTGTTGGAAGAGATCAGCATTGCGATAAATAGTGCCACCACCGCCGTCTTCATTGTTATGT
>JAZFWG010000349.1:0-3913 GCA_036448135.1 Alphaproteobacteria bacterium | reverse complement strand
AGATTTCCAGGCTCCCCCAGAAGGTCGCCCGGGGGTCGGCGTCCTCGAAGGTGGGAAGTTCGTACTGCAGCCGAGGTTTCGGCGCCGTGTTGCCCCCACCCAGGCAATCCAGCGCCAACTGCACCGTGGCCATCACCAGCCCGAAGCTTCCCAGCACCAGCACGATGATCGAGGCCCTGAGCTCCCAGCCCGAGGCGGTGTACACGGCGCCAGCCAAAACCACGATGATGAACAGGGTGAAGAAATCGCCTGGCTTGAAACGCATGGTACCCCCTTTCCCCGCCTACCCGGCCGAAACTTGGGTGGTGAGGCGGCTTTGGCGCGCACGCCACATCGGATACAGCAATGTCACGGCAATCAGCGTTCCCAGCACCAGGACACCGGGGCGGAACACCCAGTCCATGTCGTAGCGCGCCACCGACAGCCACAGGTAAAGCTCGACCTTGTCACCGAGAACGAATCCCAACACCACCGGCGCCCGTGGCCAGCCGGTGATCTTCATCAGATAGCCGAACAATGACAGCGCCAACAGCGCCAGGATGTCCTCCATGGTGAAATGCGCCGCGTAGGCGCTGAGGAAGGTCAGACCGACTATGAGGGGCACCAGAATATAGAAGGGGAAAAAGCACACATGGGCCGCCGGCTTGATCATGGCCCAGCAGATGCCGGATGCCAGGATCTGGGAAAAGGCCAAGGCGAAGATGATGGCAAAGATGTAGTTCACCTGGGTCGAGAGCATCTCGGGCCCGGGATTGAGCCCGACGGCCACGAACGCGATCAGCAACAGCGCCATCGAGGTGCTGCCGGGGATGCCGAAGGCCAGCGTCGTGATCAAGGCGCCGCCTTCCTTGGCGTTGTTCGACGATTCCGGCGCGATCACGCCGCGGACGTCGCCACGGCCGAAATTTTCCGTGTTCTTCTCGGTCTGCTTGGCATGGGCATAGGCGAACCAGTCGGCCACATCGCTGCCGAGGCCCGGCAGGATGCCGACCCAGGTGCCGATCGCCGCGGACCGCAGGATCAGCCATTTGTTGTTGAAGGCGTCCATAATCCCCTGAAGGATTCCGGTTTCGCCAAGCTCGCTGACGTCGGTGACCCGGCCCTTGCGGCTGGCGAGCGCGATCATCTCCGGGATGGCGAAGATGCTGAGCGAGATGAGGACGACGCTGACCCCCTCCCACAGATAGGGCGTGTCGAAATCGAAGCGCATCACGCCGGATTTCACGTCCTGGCCCACGGTGGACAGGATGACGCCAATCACGGCGGCGGTGAGCCCCTTGAGGGGGGCGCCGGAACTCATGGTCCCGATCATGGAAAGCCCCCAAATGGTGAACATGAACAGCTCGGGCGTACCGAAACTGCGCACCAGGGGCTTGAGGATGGGAAGCGAGGCGAAGAGAAGGAATGCGCCGATGATGCCGCCGATCATGGACACCATGAAGGCCGCGCTCAGCGCCCGCTTGGCCTCGCCATTGCGGGCCATGGGGTAACCGTCCAGCACCGTCGCCTGGGAGCCGGACCCCCCAGGCACGGCGACGAGAACAGAAGTGAAGGTGTTGCCGGTGTTGCCGACCGTGGTCACGCCGATAAGAAAAGCGATGGCATTGATCGGCGACATCAGCATCGCGAACGGCAACAGCATCGCGAGCTGGGCGGGGCCGCCGACGCCGGGCAGGGCCCCTCCCCACACGCCTATAACGACGCCTAGGATGAGGAATCCGAGGGGCTCCGGCGCCGAAATGGCGGCCAGGCCTTGCAGGGCGGATTCAAGCATCGACTGTTACCAGATCAGGGCCTTCCCGTCCCCGGCCTTGCTTAGGGGCATATGACCTTGCGGGCTTCGGTCCTTGTGCCCCTCTTGGCCCAGCTTATATTGCAGGTCATCCCGGTCTTGAGATCGCCCCGCGACGCAAGCTTGCCGCCGATCGTGATCTCGGACCGGCTGCCGCTGACCCGCAGCTTCATGGCGTTGCCCTTGTGGGTGAACTGCAGAATCCGGCCGCCGCGCTTGACCTTGTCGAAGGTGACCTTGGCCAGGCATTGCACCATGCCGGCTTCCACTCTTTTGCCCCGCTTCTTCCAGTTCATCAGGCACGTCATGCCGGTCTTGAGATCGCCCCGTGACGCGAGCTTGCCGGCGACGGTGATCTCGGACCGGCTGCCGCTGACCCGGAGCTTCATCTTTTTGCCCTTGTGGGTGAAATGCAGAACCCGGCCGCCGCGCTTGACATCCTCGAAGGTGACCGCAACCAACTGGGCCGCCTTGCGTGAAATCTTGGGCAGTCCGTATTTGGCGCGGAGACGTGAGATTTCCTTGTGCGCACCTTCGGAGATCACCACGGCGCCTTTCACCAGGGACAGGGTTTTGGCGGCGGAAAGGACCGAATAGCCGCCGCCCAGGATATTCCTGGCCTGGGTCTTGAACTTTGGATCATTGGTCGCGGCCTTGAAGGAGTCCTGCAGGATCTTAAGCCGGTCCTTCGGCGTCCCTGGAGAGACCGCGAAATACTTGTCGACGGCGCTGGGGCCGGTCCACGCCTTGAAGGCATCCCATTTGGCCCCGGTCGGCTTCTTGTTCCCCAACAGTTCGATGAATGTCGGGACATCCGGCATGTCGGGACGCCGGACCTCGGCCGCGATCGGCATTGCCCCTTCATCCTTGATGAACCGGTTCAGGATCTTGGTGGTGCCGGAGCCGAACATGTCGATCTCGCCACGCCCGTAGGCCAGGTACATCGCACTCGAACTGGGATAGCCGAGGACGAATTTCAGATTCCATCCCAGATACTCAGCGCCGAACACCGCCACCGCATCCTGGGGCCGGTCGGTCGACACCGATCCCATGGCGATGGGCTCGGCCTTCGGGTCCATCATGCGCACCATCGCGGATTTGCGAAGCAGCTGGATCGAGGGGCCACGCTCGATCGAGCCGACAAAGCCCCACTTGGTGGGGTCGTAGCGCACCGAGCTCGACTTGCGCGCGACCGGGCCAAGGCTGCCGCCACCGGCGAAGACGCCGACGGTCAGTCCATTGGGACGGACCTTGTTATGGAGATCATTGGCGCCGAGGACCTGAAGGGTTTTGTTGCGAACGATGACATCAGGCTTTCCGGGGATATGATCGCCCCAGACGCGGGCCACCAGCCGGGCCGTGGTGTCGGTGCCGCCGCCGGGGCGCGACGCCACCATGACCACCAAAGTCTTGCCCTTGTAAAATTCCGCAGCCGCCGCCTCATTCCCGGCAACGGTCACCAGGCTCAGCCCGCCGATAAGCAGGGCCGCCGCAATCAGCCGCGCCATTCCCCGGCAAGGCCGAACTTCTATTCTATCCGGTAGCTTCGACATCTGAATCTCCCTTGTCGTTGTGTGGCGGTAACCGCCGTGTTTTCATCCCGTTTTCACCAGATCCTTCTGGCTACAGAACGGATGATAGTCTCCCATCTGGCAGGTGGCGCCGACCTTTTCTATCGCCGCCTCGAAGTCCCTGTGGATGGCGGCATCCTCATCCTCGAATTCGATCTGGCTGCCGCCTTCCTTGATCGAGGTATAGGTCTCGCCTTCGCGGTTCTTCGGTTTCATGAAACTGTAGCGCCAGTTGTTCCATCGTAGCGCCAGATAGCGCGCCGGCTCATTGCCGGAATTGAAATGCTGGTGGAACCACTGGTCCGGCGGCACCACCACGCTGCCGGCGTGCCAGTCTACGCGCTGGGGCTCTTCGCCCTCGGGCCACAGGATCGAATAGCCCTGGCCGCTGAGGATGATGACATGGGCGCCGGGGCCATGGCGGTGGCATTTCTTGTAGGTCCCCACCGGGAACTCGGAAATATGGGCGCCCATGGTATTGCCGGAAAGATCGAACTTCATGTTGGTGCTGCCCTTGCCGCGCTCTGAGTAATCGGCCAGTTCGATGGCG
>JAZFWG010000348.1:0-3468 GCA_036448135.1 Alphaproteobacteria bacterium | reverse complement strand
GTCGATGTAATTCCAGCCGAAAGCATCGACGAGGGTGCTGATGATGCTGAGCCCGGTGCCCGACTTGGTGGGCGCGGCGATGGTGATCTGCCCCTTGTAAACCGGCTTGATCAGATCCTCCCATGACGTCGGCATGGGCAGTTTCTTCTCTTTCAGCAGCTTGATATTGACCGCCATCGCCATGATGGTGGCGTTGTGACCCATGTAAAAGCCGTCCTCGTCCTTGAAGGCGGCGCCGATCTTGGTGTTCTTGGGCATATAGGGTTCCAACACGCCGGCGGCCTTCAACTGCTCCAGCGCGATGTTGTTCACCATGTAGATGACGTCGGCCTGCGGGTTGGCCTTCTCGGCGATGGCCCGCTCGGTGATCGGTCCGGTCGACATGTTGACCGATTTGGCGTTGATCTCGGGGTGGGCCTTCTTGAAGCCCGCCATGATGTCCTTGTGGCTCTTCGGGTTAGAGGCGGTGTAGATCACCAACTCAGCCGCGCCGGCCACCCCGGCGGACAGCAGAGCAGCACCGGCGAGGGCGCCGATAACGGCAATTCGGAAATGTTTGAGGATATTCATCATTTACCTCCCTGGTGAAATGCTGAATGTTATTCGTTAACCGGCATCTTATACCGCGCGAACATTTAATCAGTAAATGTCCTAGACTTGAAGTGAAAAATTCATGACGTTCGAAAAAAAGACCTCCGCCAAAGTGCGTATCCGCCAAATTCGCGCCGATCCGGATGGTCCCTCGGGGCTAGGCAGTAAGTCATATATAATTGATTTAAAATAGTTTTTCGGCGCGCTCCCGGACCCCGTCCGGCGCGCCGGTCTGCCGCCTCGGCCCGGACCGCCGGTGTTGGCCATTGTTTGCGCCGCCCGGTATAACTTACCGGCCCTGGAATGGATATTTGGCCGGTTAATGGAATTAATGTCCCGGTTAATTTATTTGACCTTGGCCTTCAGGGTTTTATTTCGATTTTGAAGGCTTGTCTTTGCCACGAGCGGGGGTTTACTATTCCAACTCGTGATCTGCCGTAAATCCTAAAGCGTTTTCTGACCTTAAAGTGAAAACCAATGGAACCAGGGAGGACCTCCGACATGAAAGCGTTACTCAGTGGACTACGCTTCGCCGTCATCGCCGCCGCCACCGGCGCGGCCGTGCTTTTATCTGATTTCGCGGCCAGTACCGTTAGCGCCGGGGAGTTGGCGATTTACACCGCCGCCAATGCCAAGCGGCTTAAAGTCACCATAGCGGCGTTCAACAAGGCATATCCCGATATCAAGGTGTCGACGATTGCCGAGTCCACCGGAACCATGGTGCGCCGCGCCATCGCGGAAAAGAGCAACCCGCAGGCCGACGTCATTTTTGCGATAAACACCTTCGGACTCGAAGAACTAAAGGCCGCCGGCGCGTTTCAACCCTATACACCCAAGAATAGCCCGGTGCCCGAAGAGTTGAGGGACCCTGACGGCTTCTGGGTGGCCGAATACCTCGGCGTCTATGGGATGGCCGTCAACACCAAACTGCTCAAGGCGGCGGGTCTGCCCATGCCCAAGTCCTGGGTGGATCTGATCAAGCCCATATACAAGGGACATATCGCCATCGCCTCGCCCACCAAGTCGGGGACCGGCCTGGTCATCTTCAGCACGCTGGTCGACGTGTTCGGCTGGAATTTCCTCGACAACCTCCATCAGAACATCTTCACCTACACCAGCTCCGGCAGCGCACCGGCGCGTAAAGCGGGTGGCGGCGAGGTGACGATCGGGCTGAGCTACGACACCGCGATCAAGCAGCAAGTCGACGCCGGGCGCTCGGTGGAAATGGTGCTGCCCAGTGTTCTGCCCAACGTCGCCCGGGGCGCCGGTTTGCTTGCCGGCGCGCCGCACCCGAAGGAAGGCAAGATTTTCCTCGACTGGATGTTCAGCGAGGAAGGCGCCAAGGTCACCAGTCCGTTCGGCGGCGTCCACTCGATTCCCGGTTACGGTTGGCTGGCGAAGGCCGGCTATGACGTGACGAAGTTGAACATGTGGAAGATGCGCCGCCCGCTTGACTCTAACGAATTCAAGCGCAAGTGGTCCGCCCGCTACCAGAAATAGTCGGGTTCGGTTGGCGCGAACACTAAAGACAAAAACGCAAGAAGTGGAAGGCCGCGTCCCTTTACGGGGCGTGGCCATCCCTTGTGCAAGAGAGGGCGTGAGTGGCGCAGCTGAGCTTTAAGGGCATCGTCAAGACCTTCGGCGACGTCATCGCCGTAAACGACGTATCGATGGATATCGCCTCGGGCGAGTTCGTCACCCTCGTCGGCGCCAGCGGCTGCGGCAAGACGACGCTGCTGCGCATCATCGCCGGTTTCACCAAGCCCGATTCGGGTGAACTGTCGATCGACGGCAGGCGGGTCGAGGGCTTGCCGCCTTCCAAGCGCGAGGTCGGGTTCGTCTTCCAGTCCTATGCCCTGTTCCCGACCCAGACCGTCGCCCAGAACATCGGTTTCTCCCTCAGCATCCGGCACCGTCCCAAAAGCGAGATCGCCGAACGGGTCGGGGAGTTGTGCGAGCTGACCCGGCTTGGCGGCATGGAGGACCGTTATCCCCACGAGCTTTCCGGCGGCCAGCAGCAGCGCGTGGCGCTGGCCCGGGCGCTGGCGCCCAATCCGTCGATTCTGTTGCTGGACGAACCGCTGGCAGCCCTCGACGCCAAGATCCGCGCCCATCTGCGCGCCGAGATCCGCGCCGTGGTCGACCGCTTGGGGATCACCACCGTCTATGTCACCCACGACCAGGAAGAGGCGTTGTCGATCTCCGACCGGGTGGCGGTGATGAACGAGGGGCGGTTCCTGCAGGTGGGCGCGCCGATGGAGGTGTATCTCAGGCCGGCGGGGCTGTTCGTCGCCGACTTCATCGGCACCACCAACCATCTCCAGGGCCGCCCGGCAGGCGACGGCAAGATCGAGATCGAGGGCCGGCCGGTCGCCGTCGAGATCCCCGACGCGCTTCGAGGGCAAGCCGCCTATACGGTCTGTGTCCGGCCCGAGAACATCGATCTTTCACGCCCCGAAAGCGGCGCCGACGCCAGGGCGGGGAAGCTGAGCTCGTTCACGTTCCTCGGACAGACGGTGCGCGCCCACCTCTTGACCCAAGGCGGCGCGGACGTCGTCGTCGATGTCGCGACCGACGACTGGCTGGGGCTGGCGCTGGCGGCGGGTGACGAGGTGACGTGGCGCATCCGGCCCGGTGGCGCCATGGTTTTCGCGGCCGGGGATGAGGACGGCTCGTCCTCCTGGGCCGCCGAGGACAAGCCGGTGGAGGGGGCATGATCCGCCAGATTCCCGGCCAGGTCGCCACCGTCGTCATCGGGCTGATCCTGTTCGTGTTCGTCGCCTACCCGCTGGGATCGGTGCTGGTGGAAAGCTTCGTCGTCAGCGGACCGATGTCGGTGTTCGAGATTCGCGAGATGACGCTCGATGCCCTCGATCT
>JAZFWG010000347.1:0-8753 GCA_036448135.1 Alphaproteobacteria bacterium | reverse complement strand
GAAGTACGGGAAAAGTTAAGATGGGCGATGTCCGTCTGATACATGCAGGCCCAGATCCACTCGAACAGAACGCGGACCTTGCGGGCAAAGGTCGGAAAGTTGGCCAGATACACGCCCCGCCGCAGCGCCCAGGCTCCGGCGCGAATCGGCCAGGCTGTTCGCCAAGGCCTACCCGGCCGGCCAAGTTCACATCGCTTCGGATGGTTGATTGGGGGCGTTTAGCCCTGGGCGAGATAGTCCGCCGCAAGATCCACGTAATGCTGGGCGAGCTCGGGGATGTAGGCGAGCTCTTCCGCGGTCAGGTCGCGCAAGGGCTTGGCCGGACATCCCGCCCACAATTCACCGCTTTTGACCCGGGTACGGGGCGTGACCAGGGCGCCGGCGGCGACCATGGCGTTGGATTCGACCACGGCCTCGTCCATGACGGTGGCGCTCATGCCGACGAAGCTGCCGTCCTCCAGGGTGCAGGCGTGGATCACCGCATTGTGGCCGACGACGACGCCGGAGCCGATCGAAGTGTCGTAAATCGGTGCGGTGACATGCACGATGGTGCCGTCCTGCAGGTTGGTATCGGCGCCGATGCGGATCTTCTGGACATCGCCGCGCACCACCACGGAATACCATAAATTGGACCGGTCGCCGATCTCCACATCGCCGATGACGGTGGCGGTGGCGGCGATGAAGACGTCCTTGCCCATGCGCGGGGTGTGGTTGCGGTAAGGCAGGATTAAACCGCTCATGGGAACAGGGGCTCCTGGGCCAGCCCGGTGGTCTCGTCAAGGCCCGAGACCAGGTTGAAATTCTGCACCGCCTGGCCCGCGGCGCCCTTGACCAGATTGTCGATGGCGCTGGTGATGATGGCGCGGCCCGGCGCGCGGTCAGCGAAGACGCCGATCAGGCAGAGATTGGATCCGGCGACGTTCTGGGTCGCGGTCGCGACCCCTTCCGGCACCACGCGGACGAAGGGCTCGGCGCCATAGCGCGCATTGAGGGTGCCGCGCAAATCCTTGACGCTGGCGCCATTGGCCAGGCGCACATAGATGGTCGACAGCAGCCCCCGGTTCATGGGCGCGAGATGGGGCGTGAAGGTCACCGTCACCGATGATCCCGCCGCATCCGAAAGCCCTTGTTCGATTTCCGGCGCATGGCGGTGGTTGGCGACGCCATAGGGGTAGATGCCCTGGCTGACCTCGGTGAACAGGAACGCCTCTTTGGCCTCGCGCCCGGCGCCGGAGACCCCGGACTTGGCATCGATGATGATGCCGTCGGCTTCGATCTGGCCGGCCTCGATCATCGGGATCAACGGCAATTGCGCACCGGTGGGATAGCAGCCGGGAACCGCCACCAGCCGGGCTGCCGCGATGTCCTTGCGCTTGATCTCGGTCAGGCCGTACACCGCTGTGCGTTGGAGCTCGGGCGCCCGGTGGGGATGGCCGTACCATTCGGCATAGGTCTCGATATCTGCGAAGCGGAAGTCGGCGGACAGATCGATGACCTTGAGATGGGTGGGCAGGCCCGCCACCACCACCTGGGTGGTGCCGTGGGGCAAGGCGCAGAAGGCGACGTCAATGCCACCCCAATCGGCGTCAGCGGTGGCGACAAGCCGGGGAAGATCGAGCCCGGCCAAGTGGGGAAAGACCTCGGCCATGGTGCGCCCGGCGCGGCGCTCGGCGGTGAGTGCCCGGATGACGACATTGGGATGGCGCCCCAGCAGGCGCACCAACTCGCCGCCGGTATAGCCACTGGCGCCGAGGATGCCGACATTGATGACCTTGTTCGAAAGTTCCGCCATGATTCGCCATGTCCATCTTAGAATGAAACCGCCCCGGTGCTATAGCAAAAGAGCGCCAAAGCAAAAGGGCGCCCCAGTTGGG
The DNA here is from genome assembly GCA_036448135.1 of Alphaproteobacteria bacterium. Lineage (GTDB taxonomy): Bacteria > Pseudomonadota > Alphaproteobacteria > SMXQ01 > SMXQ01 > JAZFWG01. Next base: position 6,879 of record JAZFWG010000347.1, on the reverse strand, counting down.
ACGCCCTGGGACCGAGGGAGATAACTCTCCCTAACGCTTGGAGAACTGGTGGCTGCGCCTTGCCTTGTGGCGGCCGTACTTCTTGCGCTCGACCACGCGGCTGTCGCGGGTCAGGAAGCCGCCGGTCTTGAGGGTGGGGCGCAAGTCCGGCTCGAACGCGCTCAACGCCTTGGCGACACCGTGCCGCACGGCGCCGGCCTGACCCGAGAGTCCCCCGCCCCGGACCGTGCAGTTGACGTCGTACTGATTGGTGCGGTTGGCGGCGGCCAAAGGCTGGCTGATCAGCATGCGCAGCACCGGACGGGCGAAATAGCTTACCCAATCGCGGCCATTGACGATGATGGTCCCGGTTCCCGGCTTGATCCACACCCGGGCGACGGCGTCCTTGCGCTTGCCGGTCGCATAGGCGCGGCCCTGGGCGTCGAGTTTGGGCTCGACCACGGCGTCGGGTTCCGCCGGCGGTGGCCCCTCGACCGCTTGGCCGAGTTCCGACAGATCGCTCAGGGTCTGCGGCCCGGTTGCGGGTTTGGTTTCGGCAGCGGGTGCGGCCGCGGCCGCGGTCTTGGCGTCGGCGCCAGTCTCTTCGTCCGGCTGATTTTCATCGGCCATATCAGGCGCTCCTCTTGTTCTTGGCATTCATCGCCGCCACATCCAGGACTTCCGGCTTCTGGCCCTCATGGGGATGGTCGGCGCCGGCATAGACCCGAAGGTTGCGCATCTGCTGGCGGCCCAGCGGGCCGCGCGGGACCATGCGCTCCACCGCCTTGATGACGACGCGTTCCGGGTGCGCGCCCCCCAGGATCTGGCCGGCGGTGCGTTGCTTGATGCCGCCGGGATATCCGGTGTGCCAGTAGAACACTTTGTCGGCGAGCTTGTTGCCGGTGAGGCGCACCTTCTCGGCGTTGACGACGATGACGTTGTCGCCGCAATCCAGGTGGGGGGTGTAGGTGGGCTTGTGCTTGCCGCGCAGGCGCATGGCGATGATCGAGGCCATGCGCCCGAGAACCAGGTCCTCGGCGTCGATCAGCAGCCACTTCTTCTCAATATCCGACGGCTTGGCGCTATAGGTCTTCATCTCGGCTCTCAGATCATATTCCCCGGCATGGGGCGGCGCAGTATGTCACAGGTTTATTTCAAGTCAACCGGAAAATCCTTTGATTTCCGGGTGGTTAGACAACGGTATTATATTACCGCAATGCACGGATAGCAGGTCAAAGGGGCACGGGCGGCGAGCCGCCGGGGCGGGTCAGACCGCCGATCGCGGGGTGGATTTGAGCTCTTGGATCTTGCCGGCGACATAGGCGTCGGTCGCACCGCAGGCCGGGCGCGCCGACAGTTGCGCCATAAACAGCAGGAAGGCGCCGGAGAAGACCGCAATTGCAAGTATTTTCAACAGGTTGCGGTTAGACAGCGCATTGGCGAGGCCGAGATCCCCTGCCCCGATGGTGGCCATATTGGCCCCTGAAAATTCAAATCTTGCCATTGCCTTGCTCCGAGAATATTGCTGGCACCATAGCACATTCGCAGCAAAATTTCCGCCCTTTTCGCCATGGAAACGGGCAAGTTTTAACACCCCGCATCCCATAAAAAGCGGACTACTCAGCCGGGCTTCGACCGCCGGAGGGTTGTGTCACCGGGGCGGCGCGCCCCGCGGGGAGGAACGCCGCCACCGCCACCACGGCGACGGCAAACAGCCCGAGGATAATGAATAGCCAGGCGAAACCACCGCTAAGCTCATAGACCAAAGCGACCAGGGGCACGCCCAGGGCGCTGATCCCCAACGAGATCGCGAACTTGGCGCCGAAGGCGGTGCCGCGCCAGCGCGCCGGCGCATACAGCGCCATCAGGCTGTTCTCCGCCGGCAGCGACCCGACATTGAGCATCACCACCGCCACGGCCGCCAACAGCATCGGCAATTCGGAGGCGAGCGTGGCGAGGAACATCACCGGCACCAGCGCCACGTAGGACGTGATATAGACCGTCTTTAAGGGGTAGCGGTCGGCGAGATGGCCGCCGATGACCTGGGCCAGGCTGCCGAACAGATAGACCATGGTCACCATGCCGCCGGCGCCGATCACCGTGCCCTGGGTGATGGAGCCGAGGCGGAGATCGAACACCTTGGGCAGGGCCACCGACAGGGACTGGAAGATCATCCCGGCGCAGAGGATGGTGACGGCGAGCACGGCGATGCCGCGGATGCGGTCACCCCGGGCGGGCTCCGGCACCGGCGCGCGGTCGGCGCTGGCCTCGCTCACTTGGCCCTTGCGGATCAGGGCCACGAACGCCACCCCGGTCACCACCGAGATCACGCCGGGAAGGATGAAGGCGACCCGCCAGCCCGCCATCTCGGTCAAGACGCCGGCGATGAGGGCGGCGCTGGCGACGCCGATGCCCCCGAACATGCCGTTGACGCCGAGGGCCTTGCCGCGGTTGACGGCGTTCCGCACCAGCCACGCCATGCCCACCGGATGATAGATCGAGGCGAACAGCCCGATCGCCGCCAGCCCGAGCCCGATCTGCCACGGGGTCACGGCGAAGCCGGTGGCGATGGCCGCGACCCCGGTACCGATGAAGAACACCGCGATCATGCCGGACTGGCTCCAGCGGTCGCCGAGCCAGCCGGCCGGCAAGGCACCGGCGCCGAACAGGACGAAACCGGGAAAGGCGAGGCCGATCAACTCGCCATAGGAGAGGATAAACACCTGGTCCAGCGCCAGCACCACCGTCGGGTAGAGCAGCATGAAGATATGCGAGTACGAATGGGCGACATTGGCGAACATGAGGGACAAGCGACTGGATGTGGCAGACATGTTCACCTCGGGACCAAGGTCAAGACCATGGGAACCTGCGGAGCTTCGTGGCGGATGAGCCCGTTATAGGGCCATCGCACGGCTTCCACAACGGCCGCCCCACCCGCAACGCCGAGCCCCGTTCATCAACTCTTGTTCATCATCATTGGGCGGTCTCGTCGGTGATCCAGTCGAGGAACTCAGGGTTGCCGCCGGTGATGGCGACGGCGACGACACAGGGCAGATCGTAGCTGTGAACCTCGCGCACCTTGGCCACGGCGGCCTCGACCAGATCATCTCGGGTCTTGGCGATGATCACCACTTCGCGCGCCTCCTCGAGCTTGCCCTGCCACCAATAAAACGACTCCATCGCGCCGATGACATTGGCGCAGGCGGCGAGCCGGGCCTCGACCAGGCTCCGCGCCACGGTCTTTGCCTCATCCATATCGCTTGCCGTGATGTAAAGAACGCTATGGGTCATGGCGGGGGTCCTCCATTGGCGCATTTGGTGGAAAGTTCGGCCAATCTAGCTTAAAATGAAAATAGGTGTCATCCACCGTGGACGGCCCAGTGGCCAGACCGTGGGCGGATGCGCCTCCAGGGAGGGTCCAGCGATGGCCAAGCTCAAGCCGACGACGTTCGCGCGGCCGCAGAACGACAACTCAACCCGGCGCGCCTTTTCCTTGCCGCTTAAACGGTCGCCGCGGTCCGCGTCCGGGCCGTTGGTGCACCCCCGGGCCAAGCCCACCTTGGTGCAACGGTCCTGGCTGGTCCGTGGCCTTTCCCAGGCCGGCTACAAGCTGCCGCTGTTCGACCATCTGGGCCAGCGCATCGGCTCCCGCACCATACAAAGCTGCATCAATCAGGGCTGGGCCGAGCCCTGGTTCACCAACCCCCTCAAGCCCGATTGGCTGGTGTGCAAGCTGACCGAGGAGGGCCGCCGGATGCTCGGCGTCACCGGGCGCGAAGGCGAATAGCCCCCAACTCCTCCGGCTCACTTGTCAAGGCCCGGGCCCCCCATGTAGAACGGGGACAACCCACAATGCAGAATAAACCATGACGGGGAGCGCCCGATGCTGATCATCAACAATGAAATCGTCGCCGATCTTCTGACCATGGAGGACTGCCTCCGGGTCCAGGAGGAGGCCTTCAAGAAGCTCCCCACCGGCGAGGCCATGCACCGGCCCCGCATCGACATGTACATGCCCTGCGACCGCGACGACGGCTATTTCCGCTGGGGCACCATGGAAGGCGCCAATGACGGCTTCTTCGCCATCCGCATGAAATCCGACATCATGACCTGGCCCATGGGCGCCAACGGGCTGTGGACCGAGGAGAAATACTGCATCGAGCCCGGCACCTATTGCGGCATCATCTTCCTGCTCAGCACCAGAAACGGCGAGCCCCTGGCCTTCATCAATGACGGCGTGTTGCAGCATATGCGGGTCGGCGGCGGCGCCGGCATCGGGGTCAAGTATCTGTCGCGCGAGGATTCCCACACCGTTGGCATGCTGGGCTCCGGCGGCATGGCCCGCACCTTCCTCGAAGCCTTCACCCTCGTCCGCGACATCAAGCACTGCAAGATCTACAGCCCGACACCTGCCCACCGCGAGGAGTACGCCGAAGAGATGAGCCGGAAACTCGGCATCGAAGTCGTCGCCGTGGATGAGCCCGCCGACGCGGTCAAGGGCGTGGATATTCTGTCGACCTGCACCGATTCCATGCAGCCGGTCTACGACCCGGACTGGATCGAGCCCGGCATGCATGTCACCAATCTCGGCCGCCGCGAGATGTCGGACAAGGCCTTGGACAAGTTCGATGTGGTGGTGCGCCAGGGCACCGCGGGACTGCAGATGCGCGAGACCGACCGCTTCAAGGCCGAGGTCGGGTTGAGCCCCGCCGCCTTCATCGGCGGCACCGAGGAAGATATGAAGCGGCTGCCGGATAAGAACCCGGAACCGGGCCTCGGCGGCGATTCCCCGGAATTCAGCGACCGTGGCAAGGGCGGCGACAAGCCCGACTTCGCCGATCTCATCAGCGGCAAGGCCAAGGGCCGCACCAGCCCCGATCAGGTGACGTATTACCGCAATGTGGGCAATCAGGGCCTGCAGTTCTCGGCGGTGGGGGGCTGGCTTTATACCCTAGCCAAGGAGCGCGGCCTCGGCCACGAAATTCCCACCGGCTGGTTCCTCCAGGATATAAGAGACTAGAGCCTCATGGCTTCAGCATGTAGCCGACGCCACGCAAGGTGTGGATGAGCTGGCGGTCGAAGCCTTGGTCCATCTTCTGGCGTAGGCGGCGGATATAGACGTCGACCACGTTGGTCATGGGATCGTGGTGGTAGTCCCAGACATGCTCTTCGATCATGGGGCGGCTGAGCACCCGGTTGGGCCGCTGCATGAAGAATTCCAACAACGAAAACTCCGTCGGCGTCAGTAGGATCGGCTGACCGGCGCGGGAGACCTCGTGGCTGTTGCGGTCGAGTGAAAGATCGGCGACCTCCAACACCGGCGCCAGGTCAAGCTCGCCGCCGCGGCGTGACAGGGCATCGATGCGGGCGACCAGCTCCTCGAAGGCGAAGGGCTTGGTCAAGTAATCGTCGGCCCCGGCCTCAAGGCCGGTGACCTTTTCCTCGACCGAATCCTTGGCGGTCAGCATCAGGACCGGGGCCTGAATGCCTTCGCCGCGCAACTCGCGGCAGACCTCGATGCCGTCCTTGCCCGGCAGCAACAGATCAAGAATGATGAGGTCATAATTTCCGTTGAGGCCCTTTTCGGCCCCGGTCAAGCCGTCGGATGCGATTTCGACCTGATGGCGCTCGGCCTCCAGTCCTTTCTTGATGAAACCGGAAACCCGGTTGTCGTCTTCGATCAGCAGAACCCGCATGGTGCCGTTTAAACCCTCCCTGTTATCAGCGGAAACACCAGGGATATTTTCGTTCCGCGGCCGTCTTTGCTATCGACCAAGATTTTTCCATCATGGGCCTCGGTGATGGATTTGGCAATGGAAAGGCCGAGGCCGGTGCCCTCGGTGCGGGTCGCCCGCGCCCTCTCGCCGCGGGAGAAGCGTTCAAAAATATAGGGCATGTCGGATGCCGGGATGCCGATGCCGTTATCGGCCACCGTCACCCGGGCCAGGTTGTCTTCGTTCGCCAGCGCCAGGGTCACCTGGCCGCCTTCGTCTGAGTACTTTACCGCATTGTCCATGAGGATGAAGAACAGCTGGCGCAGGCGCTGGGGGTCGCCGCGGACCATGGCCCGGTGCGCCAGATCCATATCGAAACCGACATCCTTCAAGGACGCCAGACTCTCGCCCATGTTTCCGACCTCCTCCAGCACCGGCTTGAGGTCGACCTCGGCCATTTCATATTGGACCTCACCGGCCTCGGCGCGGGCCAGGAACAGAAGCTCGTCGACCAGATTTCCCATCTGGTTGGCGACGACGATGATGGTCTGCAGGGTCTCGCGGTGGTCGGTTCCCGACTCAGGCCCTCTCAGGGCGACCTCGGCCTCGCCCCGGATCACCGTCAACGGCGTGCGCAGTTCGTGGGAAGCGTCGGCATAAAATCGTTTCTGTTCGCTGATCGAATTGTTGAGACGCTCCAGCATCTCGTTGAAGCGCCGCGCCAGCAGGCCGATTTCGTCTTGTGAGTCGATCTCCGCCTTCGAGGTCAGGTCCCCCGCCGCAACCCTTTCGGTCGCTTCGACCAGGGTGCCGATGGGCCGGGTCAGCGAAAAGGTGATGCCGAGGGCAAGGGCGAAACTCAGCAGCACCCCCAACCCCGCCAACATGGCGATGACCATGCGGCTGGTCCAGGTTTCGGACCGCGCCATATTCGTGATCCGCTTGATTTCCGCTGTCTTGTGGTTGAGTAGACGGTCGAGGCTCGCCAAGAGGGTGCGATGCCGTGGCCGCCACGTGGTGGTGAACAGCGCCCTTGCCGTGTCCCTCTCCCCCCGGCTTGCGAGGCGGATGATTTGCGAATTCGCGCCCTCGAAGGATTTCAGGCGTTTGGCGATATCGGTGATGAACTTCTTATCCCTGGCCTGCCTGAAACCACTGGCGACGGTTTGGTCCTTGTAGAAGACCA
>JAZFWG010000346.1:0-2809 GCA_036448135.1 Alphaproteobacteria bacterium | reverse complement strand
ATGGCCCCAATCTCAATATGCTTGGCAGCCGCGAACCGGATCTCTACGGCAGCGACACCCTCGACGAAATCGAGCAGTCGTGCCGCAAGCACGCCGAGGCCCTCGATCTGGCAATCGAGTTCAGGCAGAGCAACTCAGAAGCCGAACTGGTGACCTGGATCCAGGAGGCCAAGGGCAAGTTCGACGGCCTCATCGTCAATGCCGGCGCCTATACCCATACCTCCATCGCCATCCTCGATGCCTTGCAAATCATCGAGGTGCCGGTGATCGAAGTGCATCTTTCCAACATCTTTAAACGTGAGCCGTTCCGACACCATTCCTACGTTTCCCGTGCCGCCCAGGGCCTGATCTGCGGGTTCGGCGCCGCCGGTTACGAGCTCGCGCTTGACGCCATGGCACGGTTGCTGGAAACCGGGAAGAAGGACGGCTGATGGCGAGGCCCAAAATCGACGAAGAGCTGGTCCGCCAACTGGTCAAGCTGCTGGACGAATCCGGGCTGACCGAGCTCGACTATAGCATCGGCAAATTGCGCGTCCGGGTGTCGCGGGCGGCGGGAAAGGCCGCCCCCGCTGTTGCCGTGGAGACCTCCGAACAAGCCGCGGCGCCGGGCTCATTGGATGCCGATGCCATATCCAGCCACCCCGGCGCCGTCACCTCGCCCATGGTGGGAACCGTTTACGTGGCGCCGGAACCGGAAGCCCCGCCCTTCGTCAAGACCGGTGATTCCGTCAGCGAAGGGCAAACCCTGTTGCTGATCGAGGCCATGAAAACCATGAACCCGATCCGTGCCCCCTTCTCCGGAACCGTGACCCAGATCCTGGTCACCAACGCCGCGCCGGTGGAATATGGGGAAGTCCTGCTTATTCTGGAATAGTGTGTGTCGGCGATGTTCGACAAAGTCCTGATTGCCAACCGCGGTGAGATCGCCCTCAGGATCCACCGCGCCTGCCACGAAATGGGCATCCAGACGGTTGCCGTGCATTCTACCGTCGACGCCGACGCCATGCATGTACGCCTCGCCGATGAAAGCGTCTGCATCGGCCCGGCGCCGGTGCAGGAAAGCTACCTCAACATTCCGGCGGTGCTGTCGGCGGCCATCGTCACCAATGCCGATGCCATTCATCCAGGCTATGGCCTTCTCAGCGAGAACCCCGGTTTCGCCGCCATGGTCGAGGAGCATGAATTCACCTTCATCGGACCCAGCGCCGATCACATCGACATGATGGGCGACAAGCTCAAAGCCAAGGCCCGCGTGCAGGAGTTGGGCGTTCCCGTGGTGCCCGGATCCGACGGCCCCGTCAACGATGAGAAAACCGCCCTGCCCATTGCCGAGAACCTTGGCTTTCCCATCCTGATCAAAGCCGCCCATGGCGGCGGCGGCCGGGGCATGAAAGTGGTGGAATCACCGGGACAGCTCGGTGAAGCCCTGGCGATAGCCAGGAGCGAGGCCAAGGCCTATTTCGGCAATGACGACGTCTATATGGAAAAGTACCTGGCCAACCCGCGCCATATCGAATTCCAGATTCTCGCCGACACCCACAACAACGTGGTGCATTTGGGCGAGCGCGACTGTTCGCTGCAGCGCCGCCACCAGAAACTCCTGGAAGAGGCCCCGTCGCCGTCCCTCACCAAGGAGGAACGGGACCGCATGGGAGCTGTCGTCACCAAGGCCGTGGCCGAGCTCGGCTATCATAGCGCCGGGACGCTGGAATTCCTGTTTCAGGACGGCGAGTTTTATTTCATCGAAATGAACACGCGGCTTCAGGTCGAACATCCCATCACCGAGATGATCAGCCGCATCGACATCGTGCGAGAGCAAATCCGCATCGCCGCCGGCTTGCAGCTTAATTACCGTCAGAAGGACATCAAACTTGTCGGCCATGCCATCGAATGCCGCATCAACGCCGAAAGCCCCGAGACCTTCACCCCAACGCCGGGACTCATCCGCGACTATCATCCGCCCGGAGGGCTCGGCGTGCGCGTCGATTCGGCGCTTTATTCCGGCTACCGGGTCCCAGCCCATTACGACAGCCTGATCGCCAAGCTGGTGGTTCATGGCACCAACCGCAATGAATGCCTGATGCGCCTCGGACGCACCTTGGAAGAGTTCGTCATCGATGGCATCGAGACCACGATTCCACTGCACCAACGCTTGATCGCGACGCCCGATTTCATCAATGGCGATTATGATATCCACTGGCTGGAAAACTTCGTTGGCATGAAGCCCTGAGTTTGTGGCGATGGCGGACCTGACCCCGGACATATTGCTGCGCACCTACGCCGCGGGGATTTTCCCCATGGCGGAAAGCGCCGAGGACACGACCCTGTTCTGGGTCGACCCCGAAGAGCGGGGCATCCTGCCCCTGGAAAAATTCCGCCTGTCGCGGCGGCTACAACGCCGGTTGCGGCGCGAGGAATTCGAGGTGCGTTGCAACACCGCCTTCAAGGACGTGCTGATGAACTGTGCCAAGAAGACATCTTCCCGCCCCACCACCTGGATCAACGCGGAGATCGCCCAGCTCTATGTCAGCCTGATGCATATGGGCCACGCCCACAGCGTCGAAACCTGGCGGGACGGCAAGCTGGCCGGCGGCCTCTATGGCGTGTCCATAGGCGGAGCATTCTTCGGCGAGAGCATGTTCTCCATCGTGACCGACGCTTCCAAGATCGCCCTGGCGCATCTGGTGGCACGGCTCCGGCGTAGCGGATTCAAACTGCTCGACACCCAGTTCGTGACGACCCATCTGCGGCAGTTCGGTGCCATCGAGATCAGCCGCGACGAATATCAGTCCCGCCTCGCCGAGGCCCT
>JAZFWG010000345.1:0-7019 GCA_036448135.1 Alphaproteobacteria bacterium | reverse complement strand
GAAGGCGAAGAAGGCAAGTTCTATGTGTGGTCGGAAGCGGAGATCGACCGGGCGCTCGGTGACGATGGGGCCGCCTTCAAGGGGGTTTACGACGTCACCGGCAAAGGCAATTGGGAAGGCAAAACTATCCTCAACCGCTCGAAGTCCGGTGCCTTCGATGAAGACGGTGTGTTGGAAGCCACCCTCACCCGCTGCCGCGAGAAATTGTTGGCGATCCGCGATGGGCGGGTGCGCCCGGGCTGGGACGACAAGGTCTTGGCCGACTGGAACGGGCTGATGATCGCGGCGCTCGCCAATGCCGGCGCCGTGTTCGGCAACGACCGTTGGACCAATGCGGCCAGGGATGCGTTCGCTTTCGTCGCCGGAAATATGTCGGTGGACGACCGTCTCTATCACAGCTACCGCCTAGGCAAACCCCAACATATGGCGACGGTCGATGATTACGCCCATATATGTGCTGCGGCACTTGCGCTCCATGAGGCAACGGCGGAGGTGGAGTATCTCCACCAATGTGAAGGTTGGGCCGCGGTGGCCGACCGCCACTATTGGGATGGCAATGGTGAAGGTTATTTCTACACCGCCGATGACGCCGAGGATCTGATCACGCGCACCAAAAGCTGCACCGAAAACGCCACGCCGGGGGGTAACGGTGTCATGGCCAAGGTGCTGGCGCGGCTTTATTTGCTGACCGGCAAAGACACATACCGTGATCGCTGTGACGGCATCTTTCGGGCATTTTCCGGCGAGCTCGGCCGCAACGCCTTCCCCCTCGCCACATTGATCAACGCCTATGAATTCCGCGACCGCGCTGCCCAGATCGTGATCATCGGCGAACGTGGCGACGGCACGGTTCAGGCATTCGTCGATGCCGTCCATGGCCTTTCACTCCCCGACCGGGTGATCATGGTCATCGAGCCCGGCACCGCCCTGCCCCAATCCCATCCGGCGGCGGGCAAGACCGGGACGGCGGGCGTGGCAACGGCATATGTATGCTTTGGCCAAACCTGTTCACTGCCGGTCACCGATCCGGACGCGCTTATCCGCCAACTGAGCCGTCGCCAATGACCCAAATGATGGATCGCAACTCAATCCCCCTTCACCGCCACACCGTGCCGAGCCCGGTGGGCCCCCTGATCCTGAGCCAGGGCGTCAATGGCCTTCAATCCCTGGACTGGGGGGATGATAGTTTCGATACCGAAACGGATGTCCTGGCCGAGGCCAAACGCCAGTTGGAGGCCTATTTCCGCGGTGAATTGAAGACCTTCGAGCTTCCCTTCGCCCCCATGGGCACCCCGTTCCAGCAAAAAGTTTGGCGGCGGCTGCGCCAGATCCCCTATGGCGACACCGTTTCCTATGGCGAGCTTGCGGCCAAGCTCGGGACCGGCCCCCGCGCGGTGGCCCGGGCCTGCGCCACCAACCCGCTTGCGATATTTATTCCCTGCCACCGGGTGGTCGCGGCTTCGGGGTCGCTCACCGGTTATTCCGGCGGTCAAGGCGTGCATACCAAGCGTGCGTTGTTGCGTCTCGAGGGCGCCATGCCGCCATCGTGACAAATTTCGCCTTGGCCGCTATGCTGATGGCCGCCAATGCTACGGAATCGGCCCCCGCGCAATGAGGCCCTTGGTCAAAAGCAGGGAGACACCATGACTGACATCACGATCTCGCTCGAGGCGGGCGAAAGTTTTTCCGGTTACCTGGCGACACCGTCATCGGCACCGGCGCCGGGCATCGTCCTCGCCCAGGAAATCTTCGGCGTCAACGCCTATATGCGCTCCATCGCCGACGCATTCGCCGCGCTGGGCTATGTGGTGTTGTGCCCGGATCTGTTCTGGCGCCAGGAGCCGGGGATTCAACTCACCGACCAAAGCGACAAGGAATGGGCCCGGGCGTTTGAGCTTTATCAGGGCTTCGATGTGGAAAAGGGTGTCGGTGATCTTGGCGTGACGCTGGCGCATCTGCGTGGACTCAATGACTGCAATGGCAAGGTGGCCAGTGTCGGTTACTGTCTCGGCGGCACGCTTTCCTATCTCATGGGGTGCCTTACCGATGTGGATTGCGCCGTTGGCTATTACGGTGTCGGCATCGACGAAGCCCTCGACAAGGTCTCCGGCCTTGCCAAGCCCCTGATGCTGCACATCGCCGAGAACGACAATTTCGTGCCCGCCGAAGCCCAGGAAAAGATCAAGAGCGGCCTCGCCGGCAACGATCTCATCACCATCCACAGCTATCCCGGGGTCGATCACGCCTTCGCCCGCGTCGGCGGTCAGTCCTATGTGGCCGATGCCGCCACCCTCGCCAATGAACGCACCGCCGAGTTCCTCAAAGCCAATTTGGCCTAACCGTCGGATAGCCGGTGCAGGATCATGGTCAAGGCTGTTCGCATACATGACACCGGGGGACCGGACAAGCTGGTCCTGGAAGACGTAGACGTCGGCCCCCCCGGTCCCGGCGAGGCGCGGTTAAGCCAGGCCGCCATCGGGCTCAATTTCATCGACACCTATTTCCGTTCCGGCCTCTATCCAGTGCCGTCGCTGCCGGTGACTTTGGGTGTCGAGGCCGCCGGCACCGTCACCGCCATCGGCGACGGCGTCAGCGATATCGCGCCGGGGGACCGGGTGTCCTATGCCGGGGGACTGGGCGCCTATAGCACTGAGCGGACCATCGCCGCCGACCGTTTGATCAAACTGCCCGATGGTATCACCGACGAACAGGCGGCGGGGGTTACCCTTCGAGGCTTGACCGCGCACTATTTGTTGCGCCGCACCTACCGGGTCCTCCCCGGCGACACCATTTTGGTCCACGCCGCCGCCGGCGGTGTCGGTCTGCTGGCGTGCCAATGGGCCAAGCATCTGGGGGCGACGGTGATCGGCACCGTCGGCAGCGCCGCCAAGGCCGAGCTTGCCAAGGCCAATGGCTGCGACCATCCGATCAATTACCAAACAGAGGATTTCGTCGCCCGGGTGCGCGATCTTACCGGCGGCGAAGGCGTGCCGGTGGTCTATGATTCGGTGGGCAAGGATACCTTCGCCAAATCCCTGGATTGTCTCCGGCCCCTTGGCTTGTTGGTGAGTTTCGGCCAATCCTCGGGCCCGGTGGCGCCGTTTAATATTTTGGAACTTTCTACCAAGGGATCGTTGCATGTGACCCGGCCGACCCTTGCCAGCTATGTCGCCAAGCGCGAAGACTTGCTGGCGGCGGCCGAGGAATTGTTTGCGGTGGTGGCATCCGGCGCGGTGAAGGTGGAGGTGGGGCGTTCCTATCCGCTGGCGGACGTAGCCACCGCCCACGAGGATCTCGAGGCCCGCAGGACCACGGGCTCGACCATTCTCATTCCCTGATCAGAGGCCCACGGGCCGCTGGGCTCAAAGCTTGTGGTAACCGGGGGAGAGCACACGCCGAGGGCGCCGCAATCGCACCTGTATGCGCCCAGGGCGCAGCCAGGGCCGGTCCACGGTTCAGGTGTTCATGGATTCGAAGAAATCGGCGTTGTTCTTGCCCTGGCGCAATTTCTCGAGCAGGAACTCCATCGAATCCACCACACCCATGGGCATGAGGATGCGGCGCAACACCCACATCTTCGATAGCGTCCCCTTGTCCACCAGCAATTCCTCCTTGCGGGTGCCCGACCGGGTGATGTCGATGGTCGGGAAGGTACGCTTGTCGGTGAGCTTGCGGTCGAGGATGATTTCCGAATTACCGGTGCCCTTGAAGTCCTCGAAGATCACTTCGTCCATGCGCGATCCGGTGTCGATCAAGGCGGTGGCGACGATGGTCAGCGACCCGCCCTCTTCGATGTTGCGCGCAGCACCAAAGAAGCGCTTGGGACGCTGCAGGGCGTTGGCGTCGACGCCACCGGTCAGCACCTTGCCGGACGACGGCACCACGGTGTTGTAGGCCCGCGCCAGGCGGGTGATCGAATCAAGCAGGATGACGACGTCGCGTTTGTGTTCGACCAGGCGTTTGGCTTTCTCGATCACCATCTCGGCGACCTGGACGTGGCGCGCCGCCGGCTCGTCAAAGGTGGAACTCACCACCTCGCCCTTTACCGAACGAACCATGTCGGTCACTTCCTCGGGGCGCTCGTCAATCAGCAGCACGATGAGATAGACCTCGGGATGATTGGCGGCGATGGAATGGGCGATATTTTGCAGCATCACCGTCTTACCGGTGCGCGGCGGCGCCACGATCAATGCCCGTTGGCCCTTGCCCAAGGGCGCGATGATATCGATGACGCGGGTGGTCAAGTCCTTGGCGGCGGGATCATCGATTTCCAGACAAAACCGCTGTTCGGGATAAAGCGGCGTCAGATTGTCGAAGTTGATGCGGTGGCGGACCTGCTCGGGCTCACAGTAATTGATGTCCTTGACCTTGAGCAGGGCGAAATACCGTTCCCCATCCTTGGGTGCCCGGATCTCGCCCTCGACCATATCGCCGGTGCGCAATCCGAAGCGCCGCACCTGGCTTGGCGAGACATAGATATCGTCGGGCCCGGGCAGGTAGTTGGCTTCGGGCGCGCGCAGGAAGCCGAATCCGTCCTGTAGGATTTCCAGCACACCGTCCCCGGAAATCGGGATGTCATTCTCCGCAAGCTGCTTGAGGATTGCGAACATCATGTCCTGCTTGCGCAGGGTGCTGGCATTTTCGATTTCGAGATCCTCCGCATAGGCGAGAAGATCCGCGGGTGGTTTTTGCTTGAGTTCCTGGAGGTTCATTTGGTTGGGACCACTGAGGTCGTTATCGATAAGGGTGCAAGGTGGATGAGTGGAAAGGGCCGATATTTCACCGTGTTGCCGGTGCATTTGTCCGGAGTCTTGGGCCACACCCGCAATACGGGTCACTTTTTGTTATGGAAGTTTTTTATGAAAAGAGGTGGAACCGACGAGACTAAAGGGCAAGCGCCCGGGTGATAAGACTTTCCATTTAGCGAAATCCCCGCTCGCTGTCAAACGAGGATTAAGGGTCATATTGGCCATGACCACGGTCTTGACAAGGGTGAAAGATGAAAAATCCGAGCCCAGGCTGTCACCGAATGGTTACCAAAGTATGAATATCCCTAGAAGGGCTTAACGATAACGAGGATGACGATGGCGATCATCAGCAAGGTCGGGACCTCGTTGGCTATCCGGTAGAACTTCGCCGAATGTTGGTTGGCGCCGGCCGCGAACCCCTTGCGCCATAGGCTCATCATGGCGTGGGCGAGGGCCAGAGCCACCACGAGCACGAGCTTGGCATGGATCCAGCCTGCCGACCAATCGATCGCGCCGGGCACAAGCAGCATCAAACCGCCGAAGGCGAATGCCGCGATCATCGCCGGGTTCATGATGAAGCGCAGCAGCCTCAGTTCCATGACTTCCAGCATCGAAGCGCTGTCCGAGCCTTTCTCGGCGCCACAGTGGTAGACGAACAGCCTCGGCAGATATAACAGCCCCGCCATCCAGGCGATGACCGCGATGATATGAAGGGCCTTTATCCAAGGGTACGCGTCACTCAGCCACGACATCGGGTTCACCTCCTCAATTCGGACTCGTCAATCCCGTTCGTCAATCCTGGTATGACGCATTTTACCAAGGAATCCGGGCATTTCCGTCCATCCAACGCGGAACAAACCGGGGCCATCGACATCCGGGCGGTTCGCACCAGCTGGGCCAAGCAATCGACGAAGGCGGGATCGGTGCCCAACGCCGGGATACGAATATAAGCCGGCACATGGTGGGCCTTAGCCAGGCGGCGGTAATCCATATCAAGCTCGACCAGGGTCTCCGCATGTTCTGAGACGAAGGCCACCGGCACCACCACCAAGGCAGCACCGTCACCGCCGGCGCGAATGACCTCGGCATCGGTGGCGGGGCCGATCCATTTCAACGGCCCGACCCGGCTTTGATAACTCACCAGCCAGTCGAGTTCGGGCTCACCTAGGGCCGTGGCCACCGCCGCCGCGGTCTCTTCCACCTGCCATTGATAGGGATCGCCCGCAGCGACGATGCGCTCGGGTAAGCCATGGGCCGAAAACAACAGCCGGATCTTTGCCCCCGGGGCCTCGTTGCGCGCCTCGGCCAGTCCCTTGGCCACCAACCTGGTGAGGCCGCGCAGGTAATTTGTGTCATATCCAAAGCAACATATCCTTCGCGACGGCGCGTCAAGGCCGCAGGCGACGGCGGCCCGGTCCCAATCGCGGAAGGACGACGCAGTCGTCGTGGTCGAGAACTGAGGGTAAAGCGGCAGCAGAATCACCTCATCGGGGCCGAAATCGCGCACCTTGGCTGCGGTCTCATCGCTCATGGGATGCCAGTAGCGCATGGCGATGAAGCATCGGACCTCGTCCAGGTCCGCCAGTGCGCTTGCCAAGGCGTCCGCCTGTTGCCTTGTGTGACCCAGGATCGGCGATCCGCCCCCCATCCCGGCATAGATTTGTTGCGCTCGCGGCGTGCGCCGGGCCGCGATCAGACGCGCTGCCAGCCAACGCAGCGGGGCCGGCAAACTGATGATGGCGGGATCGGAAAACAGATTGGTGAGGAACGGGCCGACCGCTTCCGGCTTGTCGGGCCCGCCCAGGTTGAACAGGACGACCGCGGTTCTCAACGGCTCCAACCACGGATGAAATCGGCCAGTTGGGCCACATGCTCCGGTGGGGTTTCGGGCACGATGCCGTGGCCAAGATTGAACACGAACGGCCCCTGGCCCAAGGTTTCGAGGATTGTCTCCGCTTCATGCATAAGCCCCGCGCCGCCGGCGACGAGGAGCTGTGGATCAAGATTGCCCTGCACCGCGCATTGGCCTTGCAGGGTAGATGCTGCCCAGGAAACCGGGACCGAGGAGTCGATCGACACCCCGTCGATGCCGGTTTTTTGAACATAGGGGTCATACATTAGCCCCGCCTTATTGGCAAAACCGATGATTGGCACTTTGGGATGAACGGCTTTGACTCTTTTCACAATCTCCGCCGTCGGGTTTATTACCCAGTGGTCGAATTCCGATGCGGCGACGGCGCCGGCCCAGCTATCGAACAGCTGCACCACATC
>JAZFWG010000344.1:0-2487 GCA_036448135.1 Alphaproteobacteria bacterium | reverse complement strand
GATCACCCATCCCGGCACCACCACCCATCAGCGCCTGAGCGAAGAAGCGCGCACCCATCTGGGCATCACGCCGGGGTTCGTCCGCCTTTCGGTCGGGATCGAGGATACCGACGACATCAAGGAGGATATCGACCAGGCATTGACCAAGGTTGGGAGATAGGGCCAGGAAATAGAGTCAATCACCTCTGCCACGTTGATAGCGGTTTCAACAAATTTTGGCACATGTGGCATATAGGGTCACTTCACCTACAAATTGTGGTATAGTAAGAGAACTTCGTGAGCAGTTGGCGCGAGGAGTGAGGCGCGGTCATGTATCGAAAAACCACCCATTCCATCGAAGTTACGGTGCGTCCGGATTTCCTGGAAGACCAGTCGGAGCCCATGGAAAACCGTTATGTCTGGGCCTATCACGTACGCATCAAAAACAAGGGGTCGAACACCGTCCAGGTGTTGGGCCGCCATTGGAACATCACCGATTCATTCGGCCGCACCCAAGAGGTTCGGGGCCAGGGCCTGGTCGGTGAACAGCCGGTGCTCAAGCCGGGCGAAGTCTTCGAATATACCTCGGGCACGCCGCTGCAGACACCGTCGGGCATCATGTTCGGCACCTATTTCATCGAGATCGAAGGCGGCGCCGAGATCGAGGTGGCGATCCCGGCGTTTTCCCTGGACAGCCCCCACGAACATGGCGTGATCCACTAAAACGGAATATTCCCCCGATTTCTCAGCCGTCATGGGCCTTGCGCGCCACCGGTCATCGGGGCACATTAGGGCCCAACCAGGGCACCATCGCCGCAATCGGGCGCGTGGCTGACCGGTTCCATGTCTTCAGGCAAATAGGACCTCATTGTGAAAACGACAGACCCCATCAAAATGGCCCCATCCGGGATATCATCCAGCGCCGCCGCCAATCTCCCGGATGTCGGGCGGCCCAACCGCGCCGAGGCGGAACTGGCAGTGCGCACCCTGATCCTGTGGGCCGGCGACGACCCCGACCGCGAGGGATTGCAATCGACGCCGGAGCGCGTGGTGCGCGCCTATGAGGAGTATTTCTCCGGTTACGGCGAGGATCCGGAGGATATCTTAGAGCGCACGTTCGATGAAACCGACGGCTATGACGAAATGGTCGTGTTGCGCGACATCCGCTTCGAATCCCATTGCGAGCATCATCTGGCGCCGATCATCGGCAAGGCCCATGTGGCCTATCTGCCGGACAAACGGATCGTCGGCATCTCCAAGCTGGCGCGCCTGGTAGACGCCTACGCCAAACGGCTGCAGATCCAGGAGAAGCTCACGGCGCAGATCGCCAACGCCATCGAAGATGTGTTGCGCCCCAAGGGCGTCGCCGTGGTGGTCGAGGCCGAGCATCAATGCATGACGACCCGCGGCATCCACAATCCGGGCTCGACCATGGTCACCAGCCGCATGCTGGGCGCGTTTCGCGACGACTACAAGACCAGGCATGAATTCCTCTCCGTGATCGGCGGTGTCGGCAACGGCCCGTTGACAGGCCCTTGATGCCCACCGCTGCCATGGACTGATCCGGAACATCCGGCCGTGATCGACTTCCGCCCCATCTTCTTCATCCTCGGCATCCTGTTGACGACCCTGGCCTTCGGCATGTCCATCCCGGCCTTCGCCGATGCCATCGTCGGCCACCCCGACTGGAAGGTGTTCGCCGGCGCCGCCAGCGTTACGCTGTTCGTCGGCGTTACCCTGATCTTGACCCACCACTCAGGCCGGGTCCGCATCACCCTGCGTCAGGCCTTTCTGCTCACCACCCTGAGCTGGCTGGTCGTCGCCTGCTTCGGCGCCCTGCCCTTCGCCTTCTCCGACTTTAATCTGAGTTTCACCGATGCCTTTTTCGAAGCCATGTCCGGGGTCACCACCACCGGCGCCACGGTGATGACCGGTCTCGACAACGCGCCCCCGGGCATCCTGTTGTGGCGGGCCCTTCTGCAGTGGCTCGGCGGCATCGGCATCATCGTCATGGCGGTGGCGGTGCTGCCCATGCTGCAGGTTGGTGGCATGCAGCTGTTCCGCATGGAATCGTCCGACCGCTCGGAAAAGGTGCTGCCCCGGGTGACCCAGATAGCGGCCGCGATCGGCACCATCTATGTGGTGATCACCGTGGCCTGCGCCGCCGCCTATTGGCTCGCCGGCATGAACCAACTCGAGGCCATCGCCCATTCCATGACCACCATCGCCACCGGCGGGTTTTCCACCTCCGACGGCTCGGTGGGACATTTCGACAGCGCCGCCATCGATTGGATCGCCGTCCTGTTCATGATCGCCGGCTCCATGCCGTTCGTGCTTTACCTGCAGATGGTGCGTGGCAACGTGGGCGCCTTGCTGCGCGACACCCAGGTGCGCTGGTTCCTGATCATAACCGCCACATGCGTCATCGCGATGGTGTTGTGGCGGACCCTCAATGCCGATGTCGGGTTCGGCGAGGGGCTGCGCTACGCCACCTTCAACGTGGTCTCG